>SCRB01000215.1 GCA_004299545.1 Rhizobiaceae bacterium | reverse complement strand
GATCGAATTGCAGCCGCGTGAATTCGCTCTCCTTGAAATCCTGATGCGCAACGAAGGCCGCGTCGTCACCCGCACCATGCTGCTCGAACAGGTATGGGACCTGCATTTCGATCCGCAGACGAGCGTCGTGGAAACCCATATCAGCCGGTTGCGCTCGAAGATCGACAAATCCTTCGATATGCCTCTTCTCCATACGATCCGCAACACAGGCTACAGCCTGCATATGCCCGAATAGCCGCGGGGCCGGCATAGCCGTTTTGCGCGCCGATGCGCTCCAAGCATACGGATTTGTAAGCGCCAGCCGATGTTTCCGGCAAGCTGGAGTTTCTACGGGATATTCGTGGGTCTGGGCGGCCCTAGACGGCCGTAGGGCTCTGCGCGCCGTTTGCTTCAATTCTGAGCGGATTTCCCGCAACCTCAAAGAAGGCGTCCGATACGTGTCCTCGTTCGTCGGCGGTTCCGTTGAACTCGAGAGCGCTCCCGCGCTCCCGATGTTGCCGTCCATCCGATCGCCCGAACTCAGTATCGTCGTTCCCACTTTCAACGAACGTCCGAACGTTCCTCTCCTTGTCGAAAAATTGCGGCTGGCTCTCGCCGGCATCGAGTGGGAGGTCATTTTCGTCGACGACGATTCAACCGACGGCACGATGGGGCTCGTGCGCAGGATCGCCTCTTCCGACAACCGCGTCAGGGGAATCCGGCGCGTCGGACGGCGAGGCCTGTCCGGCGCCTGCGTGGAGGGAATCCTGTCAAGCTCGGCCCGCTTTGTCGCCGTAATGGACGGCGATCTTCAGCATGACGAGAAATGCCTGCCAGCGATGCTCCACATCCTTCGCGAGGACAAGGCGGATGTCGTAGTTGCAAGCCGTTTCGGCGAATCCGGCCAGCATCGGCAGGGATTGAGCCAAACCCGCAGTCTCGGCAGCCGTTTCGCGATCCGGATCGCACAGACATTTCTGCGGGTAACGGTTTCCGATCCCATGAGCGGCTTCTTCATGCTTCGCCGCGAGATCGTCGATACCGTCGCGCCAAGGCTTTCGCAGCAAGGCTTCAAGATCCTACTGGACCTGCTCGCATCGTCGTGTGGGAGCCTTCGCGTCGAGGAAGTCCCGTTCGTTTTCCGCGCGCGCATTCATGGCGAAAGCAAGCTCGACCTGTCCGTCGTCATGGAATATCTGGGCCTGGTGGTCGCCAAGGCCTCGGGCGATCTGGTTTCTTTGCGCTTTCTGTCGTTCGGCCTCGTCGGAACTACCGGGTTGGCGGTGCATCTCGCCGTGTTACGGGTGCTCCTGCTTCGTGGATTATCGTTTCCGGTGGCGCAGACGGTGGCGATGCTGACGGCGATGGCATTCAATTACACACTGAACAACCTCTTCACCTACCGCGACATGCGGCGCCGAGGCTGGCGCTTCTTCACGGGCCTTGCCATGTTCGCCGCACTCTGCAGTTTCGGCGTGATTGCAGGCGTCGGCGTGTCGGCAATGTTCTACGAAAGCGAACCGCGCTGGTGGCTGGCCGGTCTTGCGGGTGCCGTCATCGGAGCTGCCTGGAACTATGTTACAAACTCCGCGATTACCTGGCGCAAGCGCTGACGGTGTGCATCCTGGCCGTTTGACCAACTGGAGCGCGCTTGCGGCCATCCTGGTCGCGCTGACCGCGTTCCGTTTCTGGGCGGCGTCGCATCTTGGCCTGATACCGGACGAAACCTATTACTGGCTCTGGTCGCGTGTCCCTTCCTGGGGCTATTATGACCACCCTCCCATGATCGCGTGGTGGATCTGGCTATCGACACAGGTCTTCGGCCCGACACCGCTCGGGATCCGCTTCCTGCCGGTTCTTTCCGTTCTCCTCGCCTCCGCCGCCGTTTACGGGACGGCGCGCGAACTCCTTGCCGACAGGGGCTACGCGGTCCGTGCCACCTTATGGGCGAACGCCACGTTCCTGATCGGAGGCGGGGCGGTTTTCGCGACGCCCGATGCTCCTTCGATCCTGTTCTGGACACTCGGCGTCTGGGTCCTGGCACGCATCCGCAATCGTCCCGACGCGTATCTGTGGCTTCTGTTCGGCGCGATCGCGGGCCTCGGCTGCGTCTCGAAATACACGAACCTCTTTCTTGGCCTCGGCGTGATCACATGGCTGCTGGTCGATCCCAAGGCACGGCGCTTGCTTGCAAGCCCATGGCTCTATGCCGGGGGGCTGGTGGCCATGGCGATGTTCGCCCCGGTGTTCCTCTGGAACGCGGATCACCACTGGGTATCCTTCGTCAGGCAGTTCGGGCGCATCGAAGACGGGCATTTCACGCTGCGCTATCTCGGCGAATTCTTGGCAGTCCAGTTCGGGCTTCTCAACCCGCTCATTGCCATTCTCGCCATTGTCGCGACCGGGAGCACCCTGCGTTCGCCGCGCCGAGCGCAACTCTCGCCGGCGGGATTTCTGCTTGCGACCGCTGGCCCGCTGATCGCCTACATGGTTTTTCATTCCTTTCACGATCGTGTGCACGGGAATTGGCCTGCTCCGATCTATCCCACCATCGCTCTCCTTGCCGCCATGGTCGACAGCAAGAAGCTGGGGATCCATTTGCGGCGAATGGCATTTCTCGCCGCACCGATCGGGATCGGATTGCCCGTGCTGGCCTTCGCCTATTTCGGACTGACACGAGAAGACCAGCTTCCTTTTGCCAGCCAGGCCGATCTCCCGTTCGGCTGGACCGAGTTGTCCAACGAAGTCGACGCCATCCGGCAGCACGAGAACGCCGGCTGGATCGCGACCGCGGATTATGGCCTGACCGCCGAACTGAAATATCACGCGCCTGATGACAAGCTGGTCCAGGAAATCGTCGACAGGGCACGGTACAGCTATGCCAGGCCGGACCTGTCGCTTGCGGAAAAACCCGCGCTCCTGATGTTACGGGACCGCGACAAGAAAGACGGGTGGATTCTCGCGTGCTTCGACAGCGTGACCCCGGCCGGCGTGGTCGCCCGCACCGCCGGCAATCACTTCATCGAAAGCTACCATCTCTACAAAGTCAGCGGAGCGCCGGGAGATCTTCTGTCCCGCGGATGTGTGAAGAAATGATTCCCTTGCGGCACCGCCTGGCATCTCCGAACCCGTGGGAAAGAAGACCATGAACAAGACGTATGGATCGAGGCACGGAGGGGAGGACAGGAGCGTAAGGAAAACCCGCCCCGCCGACATCTACGATCCCTTTTCGATCGTTTAGCCACAAGTTGATTGGCCGATCGGAGGACGTGCGTGCGCTACACAGGCTGCGTCAATGTGAGGAATGGGTTCTCCCTCATTTGTGGTTATTCTCGCGCAACTTCAGACACAACTGCACCCTCTCAGCATAGGCGCTGTGGCAGTTCGGCTTTTTCGACAGCCGCGTGAACAATCGCTTTGAAAGGCCTGTCTGGCATGTTTTTCCATTCATCGGTCCGCCTTTTCCGACCACAACGTTTCTGCACCGCGAGTCCATCGGGATTCCGCGCGCTCTGCTATGCGGGGAGGGTCTCACTGGCAGCGCTTCTCCTTCTGGCGCTTGGCGGTTGTACGCAAGGTAAGCCATGGCATGAAACCGACATCACCGGCGCTTTGCCGGCTCTGCAATTCACCATGATGCGGGCGAAGGACAACAAGACCGTGACGGCAGCCGATTATCGCGGCAAGGTCACGCTGCTCTATTTCGGCTACACGTTCTGCCCCGATATCTGCCCGACGACGATGGCCAATGTGGCGCGGATCATGGGAGGACTCGGCAACCTTGCGAGGCAGGTGCGCGTGCTCTTTGTTACCGTCGATCCGAATCGCGACACTCTTGAAGTCCTGAACCGGTATACGAATGCCTTCGCGCCCCAGGTGGACGGGCTGCGCGGCACACCCGACCAGTTGGCCGCTTTGGCACGCCGCTACCGCATCGCCTATTCGGTGACGCCGTCACCCGATCCGGCGAAATACGAGGTTACACATAGTTCCGCCATCTACGTCTTCGACAAGAAGGGAACCGTGCGGCTATTGATCAGTTCGCTCGGAACCGCCAGCCCCGACATCAAGGGAGCGACGGCCGATATCCGACGCCTCCTCGGCGAAGGTGGCGCGGCCGGCCTGTTCGCCAGGCTTTGGAGGCTCGTATAGAGGAGACTGCTCCCCTCTATTTCGAGGTTGCACCGCGCACGGTAAAATCGCCGGTCAAGGTTGAACCATCGCCGAAGCTGAGCGTGACGGGAACCGATTTCCCGGGTTTCACGGTCGCCTTGGGCTGCATGCACATAATGTGGTAGCCGCCGGGGGCGAAGCGGATGGTGCCATGCGCCGGCACGGCGACAGCCTTGACGGACATCATCTTGTCGATGCCGTTCTCGGTCTTCGACCGATGCAGCATCATCATGCCGCAACCCGGCGAAGATGCCCCTACAAGTTTCCGTTCTGCCGACCCGTCGTTTTTCAGCGCAAAATAGCCGGCTGCCGGGCGTGAGGCGATAATAATCCGCATCCATCCGCCCGAAAGCTTTAGCCCGTCCGTCCCCGCAAAGGCCTGTGCGGCCATGGCGGACATGAGGCCTGCGGCGACTATGACGGGCAACGCTTTGCCAGGCAGTGAACCGGCTGCGTTGAACATAGCGATCCTTCCTGTACCCACGACCTAACGGCCCGTCCATTCACGGGAGGAAAATACGACTCCTTCCGCGCCGTTGCCCTCCTTTGCGGCGATTGCGGCTTCCTCGGAGAGCCTCAGCATGTTGATCACCCAGATCAGCGCCACCACGCTCATCATGGCCGGTGGGATCCAGACGATCAGGCCGCCATATTGCTGATCGTCCAGAGCTCCGACCGAAGGAAAGATCCGTCCGCACCAGGTATAGAAACTGTAGAGGTCATGGTGTGCAAAGACGATCATCGCACCGATGATGATCTGGGGAAACATCACGGTGATCGTCAGTACGGCGCGGGCGCCATACGATATGCGGGCCGGCGGTGCCGGTCGCGGATCGAGGACAAGATACCAGAAAAGGATGCCGTCCACGACCATCGACCAGTTCATGACCGCGTAGAGCCTCGGATCGATCATGGCGCGGAAATGCACCGGCGGCCACAGCCACAGTGCAATCAGCCCGACAAAGAGAACCGCCGCGAGAAACG
This sequence comes from Rhizobiaceae bacterium, assembly GCA_004299545.1. Taxonomy (GTDB): domain Bacteria; phylum Pseudomonadota; class Alphaproteobacteria; order Rhizobiales; family Rhizobiaceae; genus Mesorhizobium_L. The sequence goes on along the minus strand of SCRB01000215.1, from coordinate 943 downwards.
GCTGCTGCACGATGGCGAGCAGGATTTTGAGCGGTCGCCAGTAAAACGCGTTCCGCACCGCGACAGGCATCCCCCGTTTTAGCATGGCACCTGGCCACGCGATTGCGATCAGGAAGGGGCCAAGATGGTGCATTGCCACGTGCTGAGCCCGGTTCAGGAAGAACATATGCTCGGCGAGATATTCGAAACGCGTCTGCAGGACGAAATAGATGACGCCGACACCCAGGAGAAAGGAGGTAGAGCGCCATAGTGCAGGGCGTTCACCGGGAGCGCTCAGCGCGATGCCGCGCGCGTACCAGTAGAGCGACAGCGCGGCGGACGCGAACCAGAGCGGTGAAAAGTCGAAGGGCGCCCAGAACGGCATGATCGAGGCATGGAAGGTCGATCCCCACCACAGCGCGATGCCGATCAAGACCATGGTGCCATAGCAGAAGATTTCCGCACGGGGACGAGATGCGCGCGCTCCGATCGTGCTCGGAATCCGCGCTTGCGCCGTCATCGTCTCGGTCATCGCCAGAGTATCTCCCAATGCCTTCTGAGGTGAGAACGCGAAAGCCCGAAGGCAGCCCCCTTTGCGCCAAGTACGCTATGCTCGGTCTCAGATGGCGCAAGGAGACCATTGGTCGCGGTTTTGCAGCGGGACGATGCGCCGAAGGAGCTATTCCTGTCGGGTCGCTTCAAAATGCAGCATCTGAGTCCGTCAACAAACCGGTCGTGCGTTGGGAAATATCAAGAGCCCTTGGACGGCTCAGTCACACCTCGCCGGTGAGATCGCGCCGCGCCTTCTCCAGTTCCTCGGCATAGCGGCGCATCAGGTGCCCCCCGGTCAGCAGCCCGACCACCTTCTTGTTGTAGAGATCGCCGACGACGGCGAGTTCCTCGCTGTCGGCTGAAGCGAACATGTCGGCGGCGACCTTGACGTTCATCGACGGGACCAGCACCG
>SCRB01000214.1 GCA_004299545.1 Rhizobiaceae bacterium | reverse complement strand
CGTCAGCGCATATTTCTCGAACAGCGCCGAAAGCGCCTTCTCGATGTCGCCGATAATGCCGCGATTGCGCTCGAATATCTCGGAAAGGCGCTCCGTCACCGTCCTGTAGGCATCGGGATTGATATGACGGAAGGCCAGGTCCTCCAATTCCTCGCGCATGCCCTGCATGCCCATGCGGCCGGCGAGCGGCGCATAGATGTCCATCGTCTCCTCGGCAATCCGCAACCGCTTTTCCTCGGGCATATGGCCGAGGGTGCGCATGTTGTGAAGACGATCGGCGAGTTTGACCAGTAGAACGCGCACGTCGTCGGAGATCGCCAGAAGCAGTTTGCGCAGGTTTTCGGCCTGCTCGGCCTTCTTGGAAACGAGATCGAGTTTCTTGAGCTTGGTCAGCCCTTCGACCAGCTTGCCCATATCGGCGCCGAAAAGCTCATCGATTTCCTGCCTGGTAGCGGTCGTATCCTCGATCGTGTCGTGCAGGAGGGCGACGGCGATCGTCGCCTCGTCCATGTGCATGTCGGTCAGGATTGCCGCGACTTCTAGCGGATGCGAGAAATAGGGGTCGCCGGATGCGCGCTTTTGGTGCCCATGTTTCTGCATCGCATAAACATAGGCCTTGTTGAGCAGTGCTTCATTCACATCGGGCTTGTAGCGCTGGACGCGCTCCACAAGCTCGTACTGACGCATCATCAGCGTTCTTTCCCACTGCAATGCCCGAAAAGGAACATGCGCCGCACGATAATGCGGCGCATGTCATAATTAACCATGAATATGTCACTGTAAAAGTGGCGCTATTCGATCACGGGCCACTCTGCGCGAGGGATGGGGCCCCCTGCAAACAAACCCGATCAGAAATCGTCGCTCTTTTCCGGCGGCACGAGACCTTCGATGCCGGCGAGAAGCTCTTCCTCGCTCATCCGGTCGAAGGTGACGTTTTCCTCTTCGCGATCCTCCTCGCCGGCGGAAGCGAGCGCCGTCGGCTGATCGGCCAGTTCCACCGGTTCGATTTCCGGCTCGTCGACCTCGACATGCTTCTGCAAAGAGTGGATCAGATCTTCCTTCAGGTCACCGGGCGAAAGCGTTTCGTCGGCGATCTCGCGCAGCGCCACGACAGGATTCTTGTCGTTATCGCGGTCGATGGTGATCTGGCCGCCCTGCGAAATCTGGCGGGCCCGGTGGCTGGCAAGGAGAACGAGCTCGAAGCGGTTATCGACCTTGTCAATGCAGTCTTCGACGGTCACACGGGCCATGGGTTGCCCCTTTCATGGATTGATCTTGCGGGATTTTGACGCGCACATAGCGTGAAGCGGCCCCAAATACAAGAAACAACACGGAAGTTGGTTGCTCCCGAGGGCCTTCCAAGGAAGGAATTTTTTCTGAGCGGCGCAACGATGCCCTTGGAAAGCCGTTTTATGGACGTTATGTGCGTCAAAGAGGAAGATCGGACCATCCGTCAGCCGGAGGGTTGAAGTTTATTTCCCATTGCCACGCACCTTATTGCAGTTAAGGGATTTTGATAATGTTCGACCCGCGTGAAAAGATCGCGCTCTTCATCGATGGCGCCAATCTCTACGCCACTTCGCGCGCGCTTGGTTTCGATATCGATTACCGCAAGCTTCTGTCGAGCTTCCAGAAACGCGGCTATCTTCTACGCGCCTACTACTACACGGCGCTTGTCGAGGATCAGGAATATTCGTCCATCCGCCCGCTGATCGACTGGCTCGACTACAATGGCTACAAGGTCGTCACCAAGCCGGCGAAGGAATTCACCGATTCCGCCGGGCGCCGCAAGATCAAGGGCAATATGGATATCGAACTCACCATCGACGCGCTCGAACTCGCGGACTATGTCGACCATTACGTGATCTTCTCGGGCGATGGGGATTTCCGCACCCTTGTCGAGGCCTTGCAGCGGCGCGGCCGCAAGGTCAGCATCGTCTCCACCATGGCCTCGCAGCCACCGATGATCTCGGACGATCTCAGGCGGCAGGCCGATCATTTCATCGATCTTTCCACGCTCAAGGGCGAGATCGGGCGCGATCCGGCGGAGCGGCCGGCGAGGCGCCCCGAGCCATCGGAATCCGAGGACGAAGACTTTTGATGCCGGCCGGTTCCGCCCGGTCTCAATTCACGCCACTCCCCGTTTCCCGCGATCACGATGGTTTTACAGGACGATAGCCCAACCGACGGGGCAGCAGCCGAGCCGCCATATGACTGCCCGCTGTGCCCACGCCTTCACGCCTTTCTCTCGGACTGGCGCTTGCGCGAGCCGCAATGGTTCAACGGGCCGGTTCCGACCTTCCTTCCAGCCGGCGGCCAAAACGGCGTCCGCCTGCTGATCGTCGGGCTGGCGCCTGGCCTGCGCGGCGCCAACCGGACTGGAAGGCCCTTCACCGGCGATTATGCCGGCGACCTGCTCTACAGGACGCTTCGCGATTTCGGCCTTGCGGAAGGAACCTATGCGGCGCGGCCGGACGACGGGCTGGCGCTTGTCGGGACGGCGATCACCAATGCGGTACGCTGCGTCCCGCCGCAGAACAAGCCGGAAGCTGCCGAGATCAACACCTGTCGGCGCTATCTGGCCGGGACGATCGCCCGTTTTTCCAATCTCGAAGCGATCGTCACGCTTGGCCAGATCGGGCATCAGTCGGTCGTCCGCGCGCTCGGCCTGCGTGTCGCGGCCTACCCGTTCCGGCACGGCGTACACTACGAGGCGGGATCGCTCGCGCTCTTTCCGAGCTATCATTGCTCGCGCTACAACACCAATACCGGGGTGCTGACGGAGGAGATGTTCGTCAATGTTTTCAGGAACGTAGCGGCATTCCTGGAAAAATAGATTCACCTCTGTCGTGTGCCATTCGAGGCCCACTTCGTGGATATGGACCGGAGGCCGCAGAGGACGCCTACCCTCTTTCCTTCAACAGTCTTGCGCGCTCACGGCCCCAATCGCGCTGTTTCGCCGTCTCGCGCTTGTCGTGCAACTTCTTGCCGCGCGCGATGGCGAGCAGAAGTTTGGCCCGGCCGCGGTCATTGAAATAGATCTTCAGCGGCACCATGGTCATGCCTTCCCGCTCGACACCCTGTGCCAGGCGCGCCATTTCGCGCTTGTTCAGAAGCAGCTTGCGGCGGCGGCGCGGCTCATGATTGAAGCGGTTGCCCTGCAAATATTCGGGGATGTACGAATTGATCAGCCAAATCTCGCCTCCTTCGGCGGACGCGTAGGATTCCTGGATGTTCGCCTGCCCCTGACGCAGTGACTTGACCTCGGTCCCGGTCAGTGCCAGCCCCGCCTCGTAGGTGTCGAGCACCTCATAGGAAAACCGCGCCTTACGATTTTCCGCAACCGTCTTGTTGTTCGGATTCTTTTCCTTAGCCATGCGGGCGGAAGTAATACCGGCCGATCAGTTGATCAAGCCGACATGCTTCATGGCGAGATCGATACGCTCCGCCACGGCAGGATCGACCGTCACCATCGGAGAGCGCACGATATTCTCGATGCGGCCGAGGCGCGAAAGGCCGTATTTCGCACCGGCGACGCCGGATTCCATGAAGACGGCCTTGTGGAGCGGCATCAGCCGGTCCTGCAACTGGAGAGCGCGTTCGTGGTTGCCCGACAGCGAAGCCTCCTGGAACTCGGCGCACAGACGCGGCGCGATGTTTGCGGTCACGGAAATGCAGCCGACGCCACCATGCGCGTTGAAGCCGAGCGCCGTCGCGTCCTCGCCGGAAAGCTGGATGAAATCCTTGCCGCAGGCGAGGCGCTGTTCGGACACGCGCTCGATCCTGCCGGTCGCATCCTTGACGCCGGCGATGCTCTTGAAGTCGTTGGCGAGGCGGCCCATCGTTTCCGGCAGCATGTCGATCACCGAGCGCGGCGGTATATTATAGATGATGATCGGCAGGCTGGTCGCCCTGGCGACAGCGGCGAAATGCTCGTAGAGCCCGCGCTGGCTGGGCTTGTTGTAATAGGGGGTGACGACGAGAGTTGCGGCGGCGCCGGCCTTTTCGGCATGGCGTGCGAGTTCGATCGCCTCGGTGGTGTTGTTCGAGCCGGCGCCTGCGATCACAGGTGCCCTGCCCTTCGCCGCCTCGACGCATAGCTCGACGACCCGCTTGTGCTCGGCATGGCTGAGCGTCGGTGACTCGCCCGTCGTGCCCACTGGGACGAGGCCTTTCGTCCCTTCTTCGATCTGCCAGTCGACGAGTTTGCGAAACGCCGCCTCATCCAGGCTTCCATCCGCCTTGAACGGCGTGACAAGCGCGGTGAGCGACCCTCTGAACATCTTCTCTTTCCTCGTTACTGGGACTGTGGGCTCTGCGAAAACCTGCAAGCCCCTCGAAAGGTGCGGCACCATAGTCTTGACATGCCGGTGCGGCAAGAGAAAGCCTGCTGACGGCCTCGATTGGCACAAATGGGCAGGCGTCACAATAACCTTTTGTTAATCGCCTCTTCATGGAAGGGGGCTAAACTCGCTCGCGATTGCACGCACAATCAGCCGCGAAATGAAAGCTGCCCGCGCATGCGTCGGAAATACCCTGTTCAAGGCATGGTCGCGCTCTGCGCGCTTGTGGCCGCATCGATGCCGGTTCGGGCGGATGCGCCGCGGCCGCCGGCCGTCATACCGGTCCCGCAGGCAAGACCCTCCGCGCAGGCGATCGACATGTCCGTCAAGACGGCAGGCATACCCGGCCAGATCTCCGACGCCGTCAGGCCGGACATCCCTCTCCCGAAGGACATCTCCCGACTGAAGGCGGGGCTCGACGCGCTTACTGCGAAGAACGTCGATGCAGCGGAAGCAGTCTTGCGGTCGCTGCCGCAAGGCTCGCTCGACCGCCACATCCTCGCATGGGCGATCGCGCTCAACGGCGGGGATGCGGTTTCTAGCGGCGAGATCGAGGCTACAGCGAAGATGCTGCCGGGCTGGCCGGGCATGGCGGCGCTGAGGCGCAATGCGGAAAGAGCCCTTTTGCGCGAGGCGCCTGCCCCGCAGGCGGTCATCAAGGCATTCGGCGGCACGCCGCCGCAAACGCCGGAGGGCGCTATCATACTCGCCCGCTCCCATATGGCGCTCGGCGACAGGAAAGGGGCAGCGGCGGTCATCGTTCCCTTCTGGCGCACAACCAATCTGGAAGCGAAGGACGAAGAAGCCATCCTGAGCGAGTTCGGCTTCCTCATCCCGCCAGCAGTCCAACTCTACCGCATGGAATACATGCTTTATGAGGGGCGAACGGCTTCGGCCGAGCGGATCGCCGGCCGCGCGGGAGCAAAGGAACTCGCCGACGCCTGGACCGCTGTGATAAAGGGCAGCGGCGACGCCGGGCGCCTCCTCAAGGCTGTCCCCGAAAGCCAGCGCGACGCCGGCTATCTGTTCGCTCAAATCCGTTATCTAAGGCGGAACAAGGATTTCGAAGAAGCAGCTCGGCTGATGCTGAAAGCGCCGAAAGATGCGGCCGCCCTGATCGACACAGACGAGTGGTGGCATGAAAGACGGGCGCTTTCGCGCGAACTGCTCGACAAGGGCGACGCGAGAACGGCCTATACTCTCGTCGCGGAACAGGTTGCGGAAAGCCCCGCCGCCGCCGCGGATGCGGAATTCCACGCCGGCTGGTATGCGCTCACTGCTTTGAACGAGCCGAAAACAGCGGCGGCCCATTTCGCCAGGATCGCGGAAATCTCGAATCGGCCGCTGTCGCTTTCGCGCGCTTACTACTGGCTTGGCCGAGCGGCCGAAAAGGGCGGCCCGGGAAACGCCGCCGCTTATTTCAGCAAGGCGGCACAGTACGGCATGACCTTCTATGGCCAGCTCGCGGCCGAGCGGATCGGGCGCAACACCATCGACGTCACTTATCCGAAGCCGAGCGGGGCGGACAGGGAGCGTTTTGCCGGACGCGAGGCGGTCAGAGCCATCGAGCGCCTGCAACTGGCGGATTATGGCTGGCGCGCCAACCTGCTCTACCAGGATCTGGCACGCGAACTGACAAGCCCGGGCGAACTTGCCCTGCTCGCCGTCATGGCGGAAAAGGACGACAACAATTTCATGGCGCTGAGGGTTGGCAAGATCGCCGCCTCGCGCGGCCGCGACATCGGGGCGCTGGCGCACCCGATCGGTGTCATTCCGGCCTCCGCCCGGATCGACCTCGCGGGCGAAGCGCTCTGCTATGCAGTCGCGCGGCAGGAAAGCGAATTCAACGTGGCTGCGGTCTCGGCAGCCGGCGCGCGCGGACTTCTGCAACTTCTCCCCGGAACCGCGAAGGCGATGGCGAAAAAGGCCGGCCTCCCCTATTCCGCATCGCGGCTGGTGACGGACGCCGCCTATAATGCCACGCTCGGTTCCGCCTTCCTCGCCCAGCAACTGGCGCGATTTGACGGCTCTTATATCCTGACGATCGCCGGCTACAATGCCGGACCGCGCCGGGCGCAGGAATGGGTCGAGCGCTATGGCGATCCGCGTGGCAAATCCCTTGACACGGCGATCGACTGGATCGAGCGCATCCCCTACACCGAAACGCGCAACTATGTGCAGCGCGTGATGGAAAATTTCGAAATCTACAAAATGCGCCTTTCAGGCCATTTCGATCTCGCCGGCGATCTCGTCAAGGGTGGATAGAAGCATCTTTTTCCGCGTGGATATATCAGGCGGAACACATGAATCCCTTCACCCGAAACAAAAAACCCGGCGGTTGCCCGCCGGGTTTTCCTGACTGAATGCCAGTCTCTTAGAAGTAGCGCGTGAAACGCAGGAAACCGGACACCGTGCCGTCGAGATGATCGGCCTTGGTGTAGACGATTTCCGGACGGATCTCGAAGTCCTTGACCGGGAGCCACACGGCCGACACTTCAGCCGCCCAGGCGTTCTCGCTCGTGGTCTTGTCGGTGAACCGCTCGTACAGATTGCCCATGTACTCACCCGAAGCGATAAGGGCGAGGTTCGGGTTGACCTGATACTGCAGCGACGCCAGGGCATACCACTGGGCATGACCGAAGGTCGGGCCACCGACGAAGGCCTGACCAACCATCGGGTTGTCGGCACCGTAGTTGCTGTCGGCGCTGGCATAGCCGGCGGCGAGCTTGAACATCGTGCCGGGCGTGCCGGGCAGGTTGAAGAGGGCTTCACCCTTCACGAC
>SCRB01000213.1 GCA_004299545.1 Rhizobiaceae bacterium | reverse complement strand
GCTCTTCCGATCTGTGCCGGTCATCGGCTACGGCACGGATGAATTTCCCGCCTTCTTCACGCGCGAGAGCGGCGAGCGCGTCGACCAGCGCCTCGACACGCCCGAAGAGGTGGCAGCGGCGATTCGTCTCCACGACCTGTTGGGTTCGGGGACCGGCATCATGCTCGCCAATCCCATTCCCGCTGGTGCTTCGCTCGATCGTGGCGAGATCGACCATATCATCGCCGATGCGGTGGTCGAGGCCGACAGGCGGGGGATCACGCGCAAGGCGCTGACGCCCTTCCTTCTGGCGCGCATCAACGAATTGTCGAAAGGCCGGAGCCTAGCAGCCAATATCGCGCTGGTGCGCAACAATGCCGCCGTTGCGGCACAAGTCGCGGTCGCCTGTTGCGAGGCCGGTTGAACAAAGCCGCACGCCGTTCTACCAGAGAGGCGCGGCATGCCGCCGCGTGGATTTCCTGGAGGCGCAGGCATGTATCTCGGGCTTGATCTCGGAACGTCGGGGGTAAAGGCGCTTCTCATCGACGCCGACCAGGAGATTGTCGGTTCGGCGCATGGCGGCCTCGATGTCTCCCGGCCCCGTTCAGGCTGGTCGGAGCAGGATCCCGCCGAATGGGAGCGCGCGACAGAGGAAGCGGTGGCGGGGCTCAATGCGGCTTTCCCGCAGGCGCTTGCGGCGGTGAAAGGGATCGGCCTTTCCGGCCAGATGCACGGGGCGACGCTGCTCGATGCCGGGGACAAGGTGCTGCGTCCCTGCATTTTGTGGAACGATACTCGCAGCTTCGCCGAAGCCGCTGAACTCGATGCCGATCCACGCTTCCGTTCCATCACCGGCAACATCGTCTTCCCGGGCTTTACCGCCCCGAAACTCGTGTGGGTGCGCAACAACGAGCCCGCGCTTTTCAAGCAGGTGCGCAAGGTGCTCCTGCCGAAGGATTATCTGCGGCTGTGGCTGTCAGGCGAGCATATCTCGGAAATGTCGGATTCTTCCGGCACGGCCTGGCTCGATGTCGGCAACAGGCGCTGGTCGCCGGAACTCCTTGCGGCGACGGATCTTGGCGAGGAAAACATGCCGTCGCTGGTCGAGGGGACGCATGCCGCCGGCCGGCTCAAGCCGGAACTTGCGGCACGCTGGGGGATGAGCGGGCCTGTGACGATTGCCGGTGGCGCCGGTGACAACGCCGCATCGGCTTGCGGCATGGGAACGATCGGCGAAGGCCATGCCTTCGTCTCCATCGGAACGTCCGGCGTGCTCTTTGCCGCCAACGCCAGCTATCTCCCGAATGCCGCGAGCGCGGTCCATGCTTTCTGTCATGCGCTGCCTGAAACTTGGCATCAGATGGGCGTCATCCTGTCGGCGGCGGATTCGCTGAACTGGCTCTCGGAGATTACCGGCAGATCGCCGCGCGAACTGACCGACGAATTGGGCGAGGCGTTGAAAGCGCCTTCCGGCGTGACCTTCCTGCCTTATCTTTCCGGTGAGCGGACGCCCTATAACGACGCGGCGATCCGAGGCTCTTTCGCGGGGCTGTCCCATCAGACGGACCGTGCCGCGATGACCCGGGCGGTTCTGGAGGGTGTGGCTTTTGCCTTCAAGGATAATCTTGAGGCGCTGAAGGAAGCGGGAACGACGCTTCATCGCGTGACGGCGATCGGCGGCGGCTCGCGCTCGCTCTACTGGCTCAAGGTCATTGCGACAGCGCTCAACCTGCCTGTGGACGTTCCGGCCGAGGGTGATTTCGGCGCTGCCTTCGGCGCGGCAAGGCTCGGCCTTATCGCGGCGGAGAATGCTGACCCGGTTGCCGTCTGCACGCAGCCTGCGACATCCCGCTCGGTCGAGCCGGACAAGGCGCTTCGCGATGCCTATGAAGACGCCTACCGCCGTTACCGCACGCTTTATCCCGCGGTAAAAAAGGCGACGGTGTAACTTGCTTTTCCAGTGCTTCCGTTGAAGCCGGGATGGGTCCAAAAAAGGGAGATCGCCGGAGCCTGCAATTGGCATAAAACGATTGAATGCCGCCTTGAAACGCGGCTCACGGGCCAATAGTGTCCGCGCATAGCGATGCGGGCATGGTATGGAGGAAAAGATGACGAGCGGCTTTTTCGGAGATATCAAACCGGTCAGGTATGAGGGTCCGGCGAGCGGCAATTCGCTGGCCTATCGCTTCTATGACAAGGACGAGGTGGTGCTCGGCAAGCGGCTTGAGGACCATCTGCGCTTCGCCGTCGCCTATTGGCACTCCTTCACCTGGCCGGGCGGCGATCCCTTCGGCGGCCAGACCTTCGACCGGCCCTGGTTCGCCAGGCCGGGCGAGGTCGAGACGATGGAGCATGCGAAGCGGAAGGCCGACGCCGCCTTCGATATGTTCTCCCTGCTCGGCATACCCTTTTTCTGCTTCCACGACGCTGATGTCAGGCCGGAAGGCGCGACGTTTGCCGAAAGCGCCGACAGGCTCCAGCAGATCGCCGATGTCTTCGAGGAGAAGATGAGAGAAACCGGCGTCAAGCTTCTGTGGGGCACGGCTAACCTCTTCTCCCACCGCCGGTTCATGGCCGGCGCTGCAACCAATCCCGACCCGGACGTCTTCGCCTATGCGGCGGCGACGGTGAAGACCTGCATCGATGTCACCAAGCGGCTCAACGGCGAGAATTATGTGCTTTGGGGCGGCCGTGAAGGCTATGAGACACTTCTGAATACCGATTTGAAGCGCGAGCGCGAACAGGCCGGCCGGTTTCTGTCCATGGTCGTCGACTACAAGCACCGGATCGGCTTTACCGGCACGATCCTGATCGAGCCGAAGCCGCAGGAGCCCACCAAGCACCAGTACGACTACGATGTTGCGACCGTCTACGGCTTCCTCAAGGATTTCGGGCTGGAGAAGGAAGTGAAGCTCAATATCGAGCAGGGGCATGCGATCCTTGCCGGCCATACCTTCGAGCACGAACTGGCGCTCGCCGACGCGCTCGGCGTCTTCGGCTCGATCGACATGAACCGCAACGACTATCAGTCGGGCTGGGACACGGACCAGTTTCCGAACAATGTGCCGGAGATGGCGCTCGCCTATTACCAGGTTCTCAAGGCCGGCGGCTTCACGACGGGAGGCACCAATTTCGACGCCAAGCTCAGGCGCCAGTCGCTCGACCCGCAGGACCTGCTGGTTGCCCATATCGGCGCGATGGACTGCTGTGCGCGCGGGTTGAAGGCGGCGGCGAAGATGGTCGAGGACAAGGCGCTTTCCGGGCCGCTGGAGGAGCGTTATGCGGGCTGGAAGTCGGCCGAGGCGCAGGCGATGCTTTCCGATAGGCGGACGCTGGAGGAGATTGCTGCGCGTGTGGTGAAGGACAAGATCGAGCCGCAGCCGAAATCCGGCCGCCAGGAATATCTGGAGAATGTCGTCAACCGGTATGTGTGAGGGATAACCACTTGCTCACCCCCCTCTGGCCTGCCAGCGTACCCCACTCGCCTCGCTTCGCTCGGCACCCTCCCCTTTCAGGTGAGGGAAATGCGCCGGCGTCGCGGCTTTCCTCCACCTGGAAGGGGGAGGTTGCCCGAAGGGCCGGAGGGGGTGAAAATGGCCATATGCGATTGCCCTGCCTTGAAGAGGGGCTGTAACGATGGCAGGCCGTCTCTCTTCCCTCTCCGGCCTTCCCGCTTCCGTTCGCTCCCCGACCTATGATCGCGAGCGCGGGTGTGGCATCGTGCATCTCGGCATCGGCGCGTTCCACCGCGCACATCAGGCGGTCTATACGGATGACTCGTTGGCCAAGGCGGGTGGCGACTGGATGGTCACCGGCGTCAGCCTGCGCTCTCCCGATGTCGCGCGGCAGCTCAATCCGCAAAACGGGCTTTATACGCTGCTGACGCGTGGCGCGGACGGTGTCGGCGCGCGGATCATCGGCAGCGTCCAAAAGGTTCTCGTCGCGTCGGAGGAACCGGAGGCCGTGCTTGCGGTACTGATAGCCCCTCAGACGAAGATCGTCAGCCTGACGATCACGGAAAAAGGTTACGGGGTCGATCCGAAAACGGGCGGCCTCGACCCTGAGCATCCTTCTGTCGCAGGTGATCTGGCCGATCCGCGCCATCCGCGCGGCGCCATCGGCTTCATCGTCGAAGCGCTCAGGATGCGGCGCGAGGCCGGGCTGCCGGGCTTCACCGTGCTTTCCTGCGATAACCTCCCCTCGAACGGCAAGGTCGCGAAGCGCCTCGCCACGGAATTCGCCGCCATAACGGCACCCGATCTGGCCGATTTCATAACCCGCCACGTCACTTTTCCGTCCACCATGGTCGACCGCATCACGCCGGCCAGTACGGGACAGACCTTTGCGGATGTCGAGCGGCTCGTCGGGCGCAGCGACCCCGGCGCGATCGAGACCGAGCCTTTCACACAATGGATCATCGAGGACGATTTCGTCGCGGGTCGCCCTGAATGGGAGGTCGGCGGCGCGCTCTTCGTCGAGAATGTCGCCCCCTACGAGAAGATGAAGCTCCGCATGCTGAACGGGGCGCATTCCATGCTTGCCTATTCCGGCTTCGTCGCCGGGCATCGCTATGTCCGCGACGTGATGGCCGATCCGGCGCTTTCGGCCCTCGTCGCGCGGCATATGCAGGCGGCGTCCGCGACGCTCGATCCGGTTCCCGGCGTCGATCTCGCTCATTATGCCGAGGAACTGCGGACACGTTTCCGTAATCCCGCGATCGCGCACGAGACTTATCAGATCGCCATGGACGGAACGCAGAAACTGCCGCAGCGCCTGCTCGAACCGACGCTTGTTGCGCTCGATCGGGGCCAGCCGCTCGAGGCCTTTTCATTCGCTGTCGCGGCATGGATGCGCTACGTTCTCGGGCGGGACGAGGCCGGTAAAGCCTATGCGCTGCGCGACCCGCGCGAGAAGGAGATCGCGTCGGCTTTGCGGAAGGCAGGCACTGATGCCGGCGCGATTGTGGATGCCCTTTTGGCATTGCCGGGGCTGTTTGCGGCCACCCTGACCAGCCATCGGTCCTGGCCCGATGCGGTGAAGCAGAGGCTTTCCGCCATGCTGGAAAAAGGCATGCGGACAGCTATCGAGGAAGAGGCGCGGGGCTTCCCTCCTCCTTGAGGAGAAAATCCGCTACTGCACGAGGAAATAGCTTTCGATCCGCTCGGCCGCTTCCTTCAGCATCGGCAGGATTTCGCGCTTCATCTCCGCAACCGACATGCGTGCTGTCTGGGTCGAGACATTGAGCGCGGCGACGATCTTCCCCCTTCCGTCGCGGATTGGCACGGCGACCGATCGGAGGCCGGGTTCCAGTTCTTCGTCGGCGATGGCAAAACCGTCCCTGCGCGCCGTGGCGATCGCCTC
>SCRB01000212.1 GCA_004299545.1 Rhizobiaceae bacterium | reverse complement strand
GGCAATCACTTCCATGGCTTTATCTTTTGAAAGCCTGATCTTGCCGCCGGCGAAACCGTCGGGATCGAGCTTGCCGAGCACAAGATCGGCGTCGGTGATTGCCGCCCGCTCGCCCCCATGCTGATAGCAGGCCGGTCCCGGCTCCGAACCCGACGATTCTGGCCCTACCTGGATACGTCCCATGGCATCGATCCAGGCGATCGAGCCACCACCCGCGCCGATTTCGATCATCTCGATGACCGGGATCGAGATCGGCATGCCGGATCCCTTGCTGAAGCGGTAGGTCCGCGCCACCTCGAACGTCCGCACGGTCTGCGGCTGGAAGTCCTCGATCAGGCAGATCTTGGCCGTCGTTCCACCCATGTCGTAGGAAACGACATGGTCGAGATTGAAGCGCCGCGCGATGTCGGCGGCGAAGATGGCTCCGCCGGCCGGTCCCGATTCGACAAGCCGCACGGGGAATTCGCTTGCCGTCTCAACGGAGATGATGCCCCCGCCCGAATGGATCATAAAGACGGGGCAGGTCGTGCCCATCTCGTTCAACCGCCCCTGCAGCCTCGACAGATAGGCTGCCATTTGCGGGCGAACATAGGCATTGGCACAGACCGTATTGAAGCGCTCGAACTCGCGCATCTGGGGCGAGACTTCCGCCGATATCGAAATCGGCACCGAGAGTTTTGCGGCAAGGATATCGCGGGCGCGGCGCTCGTGTTCGGGATTGACATAGGAGTGGATGAAGCCGACCGCGACCGCGCCGAAGCCTTCGGCAGCGATATGGTCCCCGATCCGTTCCAGCGCCTCCTCATCGAGCGGCTGCAGTTCCTGGCCTTGCGCGCCGATGCGCCCCTTGACCGTAAACCGGTCCTCGCGCGGTATCAGCGGAACGGGCAGCACGATATCGAGATCGTATTGCTCGAAGCGGTTTTCGGTGCGCATCTCGATAACGTCGCGGAAACCCTCCGTCGTGACGAGAGCAGTACGCGCACCCCGCCGCTCGATCAACGCATTCGTGGCCAGCGTCGTGCCGTGAATGATGATATCAATTCCCGATGGCGAGATCCCGGCATCGCGGACGGTGATGGCGATGCCATCGAGGATCGCCTGCTCCGGCGCCGAATAATTCGTCAATACCTTGGCCGAAAAAAGCTTGCCGCGCATGTCGAGCACAACATCGGTAAAGGTGCCGCCGATGTCGGCGCCCAGGCGGATATCCTGGCTGGTCCTCATGGTTCAACCCTTCGCCGCCAGTGCTGCCTGCCGCATCCGGGTCAGCGCCTGACGTGGTGCGAGAGCTTCGGGTAAAATACCGAGGTCAGGCAACGCACCGCCCTCGGTCGCTCCGAGGGCCGTCAGGCTTTCGACCAGAGGTTGGCCGCCACTACGCATCATATCCATTCCCGTTCAGGTAAGTTGGAGTTGCCGGAGACGCCACCGCGCTATCTTGGATTCGACAAACCGGCCTAGTCTCGTCCGCCAAGCGATTTCACAAGGCTCTGCGCCATGCCTTCGAAGGGCGGCATGCCGGGATCGAGAGTTTGAACGGTGACCCCGGACGAGGCGAACTCGCTGCGCAAGCCGTCCGCAAACGCCGCCACAGCGCTGCCGACCGTCGCACGGACGAGGCTTCGATCGGGCGAGACGCCGGGCGAGATGAGCACGATATGACCACTTCTTGCGGCGATCATCGACGGCAGGATCGCATGCGTCAGGTGCAGCGTCGCCGAGAGGTTGACCTCCAGCGCCATATCGATGTCGGCCTCGCGCAGATCGACGAAGCGCCCTTCCTGCGGCCAGCGGAGCGGCGCGTGAATGAGTGCATCAAGGCGCATGTCGCCGGCGATAACGCGCAGGTCGTCGCGGTCGGTCAGGTCCATCGCGAGCGGCTGGACGCCGCAACCGGCACGCATCTCGTCGAGAACCGCGCGATCGCGTCCCAACGCATAGGTCCGCCATCCCGCCATCGCCAGGGCCACGGCGATCGCCCGCCCCGCCCCGCGCGTCGCTCCGGTGACAAGTGCGGCTTTCAACTTCGAAACCTCCTTTCCATATGCTTTATCGTGCCCATGCAACCGCAGGGGAGAAATCAAGAAAAGTCGAGTTTCGACAAGTTCTGCTTGCGCTGCTCCTCGCTGGGGAGATCGGTCCCGAGTTTCCGGCTGATGCCGAACGCGTTCAATATGAGGTCTTCCTGCATCGGCAGGAGACGAGCGAAGCCCTTCCGGGTCTGTCGAGACAGGGTGTAGCGATCAATAGGATCGTCAAGCATGCGGGTTGTTGGCCAGAACGAAATACCCTGGACGCAACGCCGAAACTTCGTCGTTCACGGACAGGTCCCGCGGTTCCGTAAGTTGCCCGAAATGGTCAGACAGTTTTTCCGGCGCTTCGCGGGCCGCCTGTTGCCGTATCGCCAATGCGCTGCCAGGGGCGTGCGCGTTCGATCTGGGCGGCAAGGCGGAAGAGAAGGTCTTCCTCGCCGTAGCGAGCGAGAAAATGACTTCCGACCGGAAGCCCGCCCCGTGACCGGCCAAGGGGAACCGACATTGCCGGCTGGCCGGTAACATTCGCGATCCATGTAAAGGGAATGAAGGCCAGAAGGCGTTCCATCCATCTATCGGCATCGTCGGTATCCGTCGCGAAGGTGCCGATCGGCGGCGGCGGAGAGGCAAGGGTCGGGGTCAACCAAAGGTCGCAATTGGTGAAAAAACGTGCGATATGCCGGCTTTCCCGGTGCAGCGTCTGCAAGTGACGAATATAGAGGTATGCCGGCATGGCGCGGCCGCGCTCCGCCATGGCGCGTGTCAAGGGTTCGACCAGACCCGGCGCCGGCAATCCGCCGCCAGTCGCCCGCGCGACATTGGCCATCGTATTGGCGTGGAAGACGGCGATGAAGCCCTGGCGCGCCGCCGCGACATCGAATTCGGGAGCGGCTTCGACGACATCGTGTCCGAGTTCTTCGCAAAGCCGCGCTGTATCGAGCGTGGCGGCGACGCATTCGGGATCGACCAGCGCGCCGCCCGGCGCACCGGTCGAGAAGGCGATGCGCAACCGGCCGGGCTCGCGCTCGGTTTCCTCGAGATAGGTTTGTGAGGGCGGGGGAGGAAAATAGGGATCGCCCGGCAAAGGCCCCGCCGTAGCGTCGAGCAGTGCGGCGCTGTCGCGCACGCTCCACGTCACGGCATGCTGGCTGGCCAGTCCCGCCAGTCCTTCGCCCCCTTCCGGACCGGCGGTGATGCGTGCTCTGGTCGGCTTCAGCCCGAAGAGCCCGCAGCATGAGGCGGGAATGCGAATGGATCCCCCGCCGTCCGTCGCATGTCCCATCGGCAGAATGCCGGCCGCAACCGCCGCCG
This sequence comes from Rhizobiaceae bacterium, assembly GCA_004299545.1. Taxonomy (GTDB): domain Bacteria; phylum Pseudomonadota; class Alphaproteobacteria; order Rhizobiales; family Rhizobiaceae; genus Mesorhizobium_L. Next base: position 1,470 of record SCRB01000212.1, on the reverse strand, counting down.
CCGATCCTCCGCTCGATCCGCCGGGAGAAATTCCCTCCCTCCACGGATTGTGCGTCGGGCCATAGAGCGCCGGTTCGGTGGCCGCTGCTAGGCCGAATTCGGAGGAGTTGGTCTTGCCCATGATGACAAGGCCGGCGCGGCGCAGGCGCGCCACCATCTCGCTGTCAGCGGCGGCAATGTTGCCTTCGAGCAGGCGCGAGGCGGACGTCGTCGCAGTACCGGAGACGGAGGTCACCAGTTCCTTGACGACATAGGGAACGCCAGTGAACGGTCCGTCGGGGAGATCGGTACGGGCCGTCTTGCGGGCCTCTTCGTAAAGCGGCGTGACAATCGCGTTGAGCGCCGGATTGAGCCGTTCGACGCGCTCAAGCGCGGTTTCCAGCACCTCCGCCGCCGAGACCTCGCGCCGCCGCACCAATTCCGCAAGGCCGAGCCCGTCGAAGCTTTCATATTCCGCGATCATCTCGTTCTCCCCGCCGGGTCATTCGGCCAGTCGGCCTTCGGCATCGCCTCGGTCGCCGAAAGATCGGGCGCCACCGCGGAGCCGAAGCCTGGACAGTCGAGCGAGGCGATCGCGAGCTTGCCGCCCTCGATCCGCAGCCGGACGCGGCCGCCATCATCCCGGTAGAGATCGGGATGCGCCGTGAGAAAGGCGCGCGCTTCCGTCTCCGGCCGGCCGCCGAACCCGTCGATGAAATGGTGACCATTCCGTTCGACGTGGCGAAGCCCCAGCAGGTTGACCAGTGCAAGGTCCTGCTGCACGCAAAGACCGGGCTCCGTCGTCAGATCCTCCGCCGACATGAAATAGCGGCCACCGCTCTCCTCGTTCCAGAGGGCGCAACGGGCCGCGTTGAGGATCGATTTGTAGAACCCCTTGCAGTTTTTCGACGAGACGCCGCTATAGCCGAGCGTCCGCGCACGTGGAAAGGAAGACATCTCGCCATCGGATTCATCGATGATGAGGGGAGCGAAGCGGGTCAACAGGTGAACCGGCCGCGACAGCGCCGCGCTCCGCCTGATCGGCTGCTCGACATAAAGCGTCGAGGAGATGAGGCGCGAAAGCGCCGGGTAGCGCGTCGCTCTTTCCAGAAAGGCGACGAATTCCTCCGCCGAATCGTATTGCTCATTGCCGTCGAGCGTGACGAAGTAGGGATCGGCAAGGCGATCCAGAACCGTGGCGATCCTTTCCAGCCTGTCGATATCGGCGCCGGCCTCGCCGCTCACCTTCAGTTTGAAATAGCGGTGGCCATAGGCGGCGATGACCTCCTCGAGCGTCTCCGGCAATCCGTCGCCAATACGGGCGTCGGCCTTTTGGTCGGTGCGGGTGATGGGATCGAGGAGGCCGACAGTATGGCGCGCGTCGATTGATTTGCCGGGTGACAATTTTCCGAGGAACGCCGCGATATCGAAGCCCTTGAGTTCAGGGGCGATGGCGTGCGGCCTTATTCCGGCAATATTGGCCATGATGGC
>SCRB01000211.1 GCA_004299545.1 Rhizobiaceae bacterium | reverse complement strand
GACGGCGTCACGGTGAACGCCATCTGTCCCGGACCCATCGAGACGGAACTGTTCAAGGCGTTGCCGGAGGAATGGAAGAAGCGCAAGCTCAATGAGTTACCGATCGGTCGCGCCGGGCAGGTCGATGAGATCGCGCCGACGGCCGTTCTTCTGGCATCCGAGGAGGGAGCCTACTATATCGGCGCCACGATGAACCCGAACGGCGGCGACGTCATGCTGTGACGGATCTTCGACCGACCGGTTCCATCCCGGCCTGACTTGGCTTAGCTACATGGCGACCACTTTGCGAAAACGGGGAAAAGCCATGGCGAAACTCGATTTTGAGGACGGCGAGAGGGAGACGGCTTCCTCCGGCCTCTTACAGGAGCGTCGCGAAATCGGCGGTGGCGTAGCCCAGGCGACCGTCGCCGCGCTGCAGTCGATGATCCATGACGGACGGTTGCAGCCGGGCGACGCCTTGCCGCCGCAGCGCGATCTCGCGCGCGATCTCGGCGTGAGCCGCGCGACATTGCGTGAAGCCCTGTCCATACTGGCCACGATCGGCGAGATCGTGGCGCGCGAAGGGGGGAGGGGCTTCATCTGTGCCGATCCGGCGGGCGCCCCGGCGACGCCGTCCTGGCGCTTTGCAGCACGCTATTCGCTGAGCGAGGTCTACCAGTTCCGCTATATCGTCGAGAGCTACGCGGCCGAACTTGCGGCGCTGAGCCACGCTGAGCGGGAGATCGTCGACCTGAAGAATTCCACGGCCGCTTTTCGCGAGGCGGCGCATAGGCGCGACCTCGTCGCCTACGCGCAAGCGGATTTCGACTTTCACAATCTCATCATGCGTATTTCGGGTAACAAGCTGCTCGTGGACATGCACCAGACATTCGCCAGCGTGCTCCTGGAAAGCCAGCGTCTCCCCACCGAAAGGCGGGGCAATCTGCTGATCGCCGTCAGGGAGCACGATCGCATCCTCGAGGCGATCGCCATGGGCGATCCCGACGGTGCCAATTACTATATGCGCAAGCATATCAGCATGGCAGGAAACCGCGCCGGGCTCCCCGCCTCGCAATTGCCATAAAGAAGAACGGACATAACGGAAGAGGTAGCGGGCGCCTGGCAAACGATTTCGGCGGCGCCGCGCTACGTCCGTACTTCGAGACAATGCGGTGATACAGGCGCCGGGAAGCGCAGCGGGCGTTTTGACCCGCGAAGGCCTCATAACATGGCCAGACCGATTAAATGAGCTCAAAAGGAGCCGGTTGGCTCTTTTTTCGGAAAAAAATGGTGTTGTCGGGCACAAATCCCCCCTATTGCAAGCGTGATTTGGCCGATCTGCGCAAAATCGGGCGCTCTTATTTGGTCTGACCATATTTTTACCGACCTTGCAGGAGTTGTAGTTGTAACGTTGAAGAAGGCATGGTAGCTCCATTCTTGGTCTGACCAAATGCATTCCGATCGGGGAGGAGACGGAATGGAAGGTGAAACGCCGAAAGTCCTCGATTTCCGATCCGTATCCAAGCGTTACGGCGTAACGATCGCGCTGCACGATGTGTCGTTCGAACTGCATGCCGGGGAGGTTTGCGGCCTGCTCGGCGAGAACGGGGCCGGCAAGTCCACGCTGGTGAAGATCCTGAGCGGCGTGGTCGTCCCCGACAGCGGTTCGATCGAGTTGCGGGGCGCCCTCTTCAAGCCGCAGGGAATCGTGGATGCGCGCGCCGCAGGTATCGCCACGGCTTTCCAGGAACTCAGTCTCATCCCGACATTGTCCGTGGCGGCGAACCTGTTCCTGCCGCGCCCGGCGCTCAACCGATTCGGACTGGTATCGGCGAGCGGCATCGAACGGGAAGCCGCCGCCATTCTCGAAAGCTACGGCGTCACCGATATCGCACCGGGCCGGCTGATCGAGGAACTGCCGCTCGGGCTGCGCCAGAAAGTGGAGATCGTCCGCGCTTTGTGGCACCGCCCATCAGTGCTTGTGCTGGACGAAGCCACCGCCGCACTTTCAGATCGCGAATGGCTGTTCGGGCTCGTGGACGCCGTCAGGCGTGACGGCACGTCGGTCCTTTATATCAGCCATAAGCTCGACGAAATCCGGCGCCTCTGCCAACGCTGCGTCATCCTGCGCAACGGCAGCAAGGTGCTGGAAAGTGATGTCGGATCCATGAGCGACGAGGCGATCTTCAGCAGCATGGCTGGCCGCTCCGCGGCGGAAGCATCGAAAAAGAGGCCGTCCGCGATCCGCCAGCGCACTGAACCTGTCTTGCAGGTTGCCGGTATAAGTGGTCCCGGTGTCGATCATGTCAGCTTTTCCCTGGCTGCCGGCGAAATCCTTGGCGTAGCGGGTCTGGAGGGACACGGCCAATCCAGCCTGTTCAAGGCGCTGGTCGGTTTGTCGATCCTGACCGAGGGAACGGTTTCGGCCGGCGGCAAGACGGTATCAGTGCGCTCGCCCCGCATAGCGCGGTCGCTCGGCATGGTTCTGGTGCCGGAAGAACGCAAATCCGAAGGCCTGTTCCACGATCTGACCACGCAAGCGAACATCTCTCTGCCCGTCATCAACAGGGCGAGCCGGTTCAACCTGGTGAACAGATCGTCCGAGCGCCGGCTGGTCGAGAAGGTCACGCCGGCGGTCAACCTGCCGGAGCGGTTCCTTCCCCTCAATATCGATGCGCTTTCCGGCGGCAACCAGCAGAAGGCGGTGCTGGCCAGAGCGCTGATGACGGGCGCGAAGTGCCTGTTGCTGTTCGATCCCACCCGCGGTGTCGACGTCGGTGCCAAGCGCAACATCTACGAGATGATGCGGAGCTTCGTGGGCGATGGCGGTTCGATCCTGTTCTACTCGACCGAACTGGATGAACTCGTTCAGCTCTGCGATCGCTGCCTGGTGCTCTATCGCAACTCGATAGCTGGCGAACTCGATCGCGACCAATTATCGCAGGATCGCATCCTGTCTTTGGCATCCGGATATCGCAACGGTGCGCATCAAGCTGCTGTCGAGGAAGCATAGCGATGGCGGGCGACACGGTCAGGAACCGGAGAAAGGCACTGGGCAACGGCGCGGTTGCGGCAGCAGGTCTCCTCATCGTCATGTTCGCCGTTTACGCATCGCACCAGCCTACGGCACTCACCCTGTTTGGTGTCGGCAACCTGCTCAACAACACCATCGTGCTTGCGCTGGCGGCCACCGGGCTGACATTTGCGATCCTGTGCGGCGAGTTTGACCTTTCGGGCCCCGGCGTCATCGCGATCGCCAACGTGGTGGTAGCGACGACGAGCGCCGGCAGTCTCGGTGCTGCCGGCAGTTTCGGCCTTGTGCTCCTGATCGGCCTCGTCGTGGGCGGGCTGAACGGCATCCTGGTTGCCTATCTCGGGCTGCAATCGCTGGCCGTGACACTGGGTTCGCTGATCGCCTGCCAGGGCGTTGCGCTGCTCATTCTGCCCGCGCCCGGCGGGCAGGTGGTGGATTCGATCGCCTACGGCATAACCGGCAACATCATGAGCGTTCCGGTTCCTGCCCTTCTTCTGGCGCTGACGATCGTTTTCTGGCTCCTGCTCAGGCAATCGCGAATGGGGCTTGCGATCTATGCCGTCGGCACGGACCAGGCGGCGGCAGGCCTCTCGGGCCTCAACATCCGGACCACCAGGCTGTTCGCCTTTGTGCTCGCCGGATTGTTCTATGCCATCGCCGGCTTCGTCTTCAGCGCCGAAATAGGTTCAGGCGATCCGCGCATCAGCGATTCCTTCCTGCTCTTCATGTTCGCGGCCGTCGCTATCGGCGG
>SCRB01000210.1 GCA_004299545.1 Rhizobiaceae bacterium | reverse complement strand
GGCCTTGGCGGCGCTCGCCAGCGCCCCCTGCACCGAGGGATGATCGACCTGACCGATCATCCCCATGCTGGCCGAGAGATCGGAGGGGCCGATGAAGATGCTGTCAACGCCCGGCACCGCCGCGATCTCGGGCAAATGGGTAAGCGCCTCGACCGTCTCCAGTTGCAGCACGACGCATAACTCGTCCGCTGCCTTGCCGAAATAACCGTCGACGCCGCCGAAGCGCGTCGCGCGGCTCATACCAGCGACGCCACGCACGCCGTCCGGAGGGTAGCGCGTCGCCGCAACGGCGCGGCGTGCCTCCTCGGCGTTCTGGATATAGGGGAACATGATCGAATTGGCGCCGATATCGAGCACCTGCTTGACGACGACCATATCGTTCCACGGCAATCTCACCAGCGAAGCGGCGGGTGTTCCCGCGACAGCCTGCAAGAGCGGCAGCAAGCGCGGCACGTCATTCGGCGCGTGTTCCATGTCGAGCACAACGAAATCGTAGCCGGCACAGCCGAGCGCCTCGGCAACCAGCGGACTGCCGCTCATCGACCAGACGCCGAGGGCAGCTTTGTAGCGCATCGCCTTCTTGAAGAGATTGGCCGGCAGTTCCATTTTGTCAGTCCTTTGGCATTTCGATATCGGTTGATCGGGGGGTGGAGCGCTATTTGCCCGCAGCTTCCATGGCGGAGGACTGCTGATCGTCCGCCGTCCCGTCGGCCGATCCCTGTCGCGCCAGCCATGCACGATAGTCGCGGCCGGTATTGGCAATATGGAGGCCGATGAGTTCGTTGAATTTTGCCTGGTCCCCCGCCTCCAGCAGCCGGAACAGGCGGCGATGCGTCTCAAGCGAGCGCTCGACGACCTGCGTATCGTCATGCGCGCGGCTGCGCAGCGCGCCGATCTTCGCGGCGATGAGGCCATAGGCCGAGACGAGGTAGGGATTACCCGCTCCCTCTATCAGTACCATGTGGAAGTCGGCGTCGAGCCTGCGATAGGTCTGGAAGGCCTCGCGGCCGATGGCGCGCTCCATCGCTTCCAGAACGCTCGCCATGCGTCGCAGCACGGGCTTCTTGTCCGAGAGAAAGATCAGCCCCGCCGCCTCGGTTTCCAGCAGGCGGCGAAAGCCGGCGATCTGGTCGATCTCGCGATCCTCGATGCGGAAGATGGACGTGCCGCGCTGCGGATCGACCTGCACCAGCCCCTCGCGCTTCAGCTGCATCAACGCCTCGCGGACGGGCGTCTTGGAGATGCCGAGCATCTTCGACAGCCTGATTTCGGACAACTGGTCGCCGAGCTTCAGGCGTCCCTCGATGATGGCGTTGCGCAATTCGCGCTGCGCCATCTCCGACAGCGATTCTGGCCGATTCAGCTTTTCGAGACTCACGCGTCGAACCTCCCATTCCTCCTCCCTTAGCGGAATTTTCTTCTCGCGGATAGACAGTATCTGGAATATCAGATACTAGAAATGCGATTGCCGCATTGCTATTCTTCCTCCCGAATGACGGGGGAGAGAGCGTCGTGCGGCACATCAACACTCGGGAGGTTTCATGTTTCGCTTGAGCAAAATGACGCGGCGTTCCGTTCTCACCGCATCGACAATTCTCTCCGTCGCGATGATTGCCACGGCATCCCACGCCGCTGACAAGGTGACGCTCACCTTCGCCAACTGGGCCGACGCGGAAGGCGCCACCCGGCCGGGCATCCAGGCCGTGATCGCCGCCTTCGAGAAAGAAAATCCGGATATCCAGATCAAGAGCCAAGCAATCTCCTTTTCGGAAATCGCGCGCCAGCTGGTGCTCAGGGTCCGCTCCGGCAATCCGCCGGACGTCGCCGAAATCGCCGGCAACGACACCATCCTTCTGGCGCAAACCGGCAAGCTCGAACCGCTCGACGGTCATCTCGACGCCGCGACCCGGGCGGAACTGAAGCCATCATCGCTCGCCGGCCTCGACTACAAAGGTAAGCTGATCGCCTTCCCCTGGACGCAGGCGCCCGCCGGCCTCTGGTACGACAAGGCCGTCATGCAGAAGGCCGGCCTCGATCCGGCCAGTCCGCCGAAGACCATAGATGAACTGATGAAGGATCTGGCAGCGATCAAGAAGAGCCAGCCCGATGTGATTCCGCTCGGCCTCGACACCACCAATCGTGCTTTCGCGCTCATTTCCAACTGGCCGTGGATGAAAACCTTCGACGCGGACCCTTTCGCCAAGAACGGCGCGACGTCCGACGCGATGAAGAAATACCTGTCGTGGATGCGCGACCTCGCCAAAAAGGGCTATATCGATCCC
>SCRB01000209.1 GCA_004299545.1 Rhizobiaceae bacterium | reverse complement strand
TTCCGGAGAACGGGTTTGCCTGAGGCAGGGGGGACGCTTGCCGCGCACTGGCCACCGAGCCCGTTACAAGGGACTTGTCCACTTCCGCCTTTTCCAGAACGTTGCCGGACGCGCATGCGGAGAGCAGAAGCGGCACGACGAGCGTGAGCGCGACAGCCACCTTGCTTCGCATCGGAAAGCGGCACGAAACCGCGACTGGCTCAATGAAAATCCTGGGCAGCGGGGCAATCTTTGCGAGCATTCAAGGATTCAATATCTTAAGCATAGCGCTGAGTTGAGAGAGCGGAATGCGCGGAACGGCCCCACGGAGGCAATATGAACGAGACAGTGTTAACAAGCGATGACTTCACGCAATCCGGCGAACCTTTTGCGCTGTTCGGGAAATGGCTGGGCGAGGCGGGGAAAAGCGAGACGAACGACCCGAACGCCATGGCGCTCGCGACCGTGGACGAGACCGGACTGCCGGATGTCCGCATGGTGCTCCTGAAAGGCTATGACCAACATGGCTTCGTCTTCTACACCAATTTCGAGAGCAACAAGGGGCTGGAATTGCTGTCCTCGATGAAAGCGGCGGTTTGCTTCCATTGGAAATCGCTCCGCCGGCAGGTCAGGGTGCGTGGGCCGGTCGAGAAGGTGACGGACGCGGAGGCGGATGCCTATTTCAAAAGCCGGCCGCGCGGCAGCCGTATCGGCGCCTGGGCGTCGAAACAGTCGCGGCCGCTGGAAAGCCGCTACGCACTCGAAAAGGCGGTAGCGGAATATACGGCCAAATACGCGATCGGCGAGATACCGCGGCCGCCCTATTGGTCGGGGTTCCGCATCCTGCCGCAAAGGATCGAGTTCTGGCAGGACAAGCCCTTCCGCCTGCATGACCGCCTCGTCTTCACCAGGGCAGGCGACAAGTGGGAGACGGAGCGGCTCTACCCGTGATCAATCCCGCTTGCGGCCGAGAAAAGCGCTGAAGGCTGCCCTGGCTTCAGCGGAGTGCAGCCTTTCGCCGATATGGTCGCTTTCGACGCGGATGCGCTTCACCAGTTCCTCGCAGTCAGGTCGCATGAGGGCGCGCGCGATCCTCAGTGCTTCCGGAGGTTTGGCGGCAAGGGCGTTCGCCGCAGAAAGCGTCCGCTCCTCCAGTTCGTCCTCGCCGACGATCGCGTAGACCAAGCCGGAAGCTTTGGCCTCTTCAGCGGAGAACCCATCGCCCAGCACGAATAGCCCGAACGCCCGCTGGTAGCCCATGATGCGCGGAGCCGTCAGCGTCGATCCCGCTTCCGGCACGAGACCGAGATCGAGGAATGGCGCGCGGAAGACCGTGCGCGGGGTGGCGAAAGTCAGGTCGCAATGGAGGTTGATCGTCGTCCCGATGCCGACGGCGATACCGTCGACACCAGAGAGAAGCGGTTTTTCGGAGCGTGCCAGAGCTATCAGGAAATCAACGGATTCGGTGCCGCGCTCGCCGTCCGTGCCATAGGCGAGAAAATCGGCGATATCGTTGCCGGCCGAAAAGGCCCCGGGAACGCCGAAGATCACATGGCAACGAATGGCGGGATCGGCGTCCCCTTCGCGGATCGCCTCCGCCATGCGTGCATACATGGCGCGCGTGAGCGCGTTCTTCTTCCCGACACGGTTCATCCGCACGATCTGCACAGTGCCGCGTCGCTCGACGAGGATATGATCGGCCATCTGGAGCCCGCCTATAAAAGTGCTGCTTCGGCGGCCTCGATGCTCGCCCAGCCGCTGACGACGCGGTCGCGCAGCGCGGCGCATTCGCCGACGAGGTTTTCCGCGAAGAAGCGGCAGAGCGCCATAGGCCGTGTCTCGCCGTTCGCGAGCGCGCCGCGCGCCAGAAGCGCACCGCCCGCCGCAAGGCCGAAGAGCCTGAGATAGGGTGTGGCGCCGGCAAGCGCCTCTTCCGTGCGTCCATCCGCCTGGGCCTGCTGGAGAAAGCGCGTCGCAAGGTCGAGATCGGCAAGCGCCGAGGCCAGCCGGTCGGCGGTCTCGCCGAAGCCGGGCAGGTTCGATTCCCTCAACGCCTCGACATCGGCCTGCAATTCCCCGATATAGCCAATGACATGGCCGCCGTCCGACAGCGGCAGCTTACGCGTGACGAGATCGATCGCCTGGATGCCGTTGGTGCCCTCATAGATCGGCGCGATGCGGGCATCGCGGTAGAAGCGGGCCGCACCGGTTTCCTCGATGAAGCCCATGCCGCCATGAACCTGCACGCCCAGCGATGCGACCTCGACGCCGACATCGGTCGAGAATGCCTTGGCGACCGGCGTAAGAAGGCCGGCGCGTTCCTGCCAATGGCGCTGCTCCTCGCCCTCCGTCACGCCACCCATGTCGATCGCGTGGGCACAGCTATAGGCGATGGCCCGCGCCGCACCGGTCAGCGTCTTCATGGTCAGAAGCGTCCGCTTCACGTCCGGATGGGCGATAATCGGGCTCATTTCTCCTTTATGGCCATCCATTTTATCGCCCGGCGCCCGCCCCTGCCGCCGCTCGGCGGCGTAGGAACGGGCCTTTTGATAGGCCGCTTCCGCGACCGCGACGCCCTGTATGCCGACCGCGAGCCTCGCATTGTTCATCATGGTGAACATGCAGGCGAGGCCCTTGTTCTCTTCGCCGACGAGCCAGCCGACCGCGCCCGGTTCCCTGCCCTCTATAGAGCCGTCGCCATAGAGCATCGTGCAGGTAGGAGATGCGTGGATGCCGACCTTGTGCTCGATGCCGGCGCAGACGACATCGTTGCGGGCACCGATTTTCCCGTCGTCGTCGACGAGGAATTTCGGCACGAGAAAAAGCGAGATGCCACGTGTTCCGGCCGGCGCGTCGGGCAGCCGCGCCAAGACCATATGGACAATGTTGTCGGTGAAATCGTGCTCGCCATAGGTGATGAAGATCTTCTGGCCGAAGATGCGGTAGGTGCCATCTGCGGCAGGCTCGGCGCGCGTGCGCAGCGCGCCGAGATCGGAACCGGCCTGCGGCTCCGTCAGATTCATCGTGCCCATCCATTCGCCCGAAACGAGCTTCGCCAGATATTTCGCCCGCAATTCGGCGCTGGCGTGCTTCTCCAGAGCCTCGACGGCGCCGAAGGTGAGCGTCGGGCCAACGGCAAAACCCATCGAAGCCGAATTCCAGATTTCCAGGACCGCGGTCGCGACCATCGCTGGAAGGTCTTGGCCGCCGAATTCGGCTGGACCGGCGACGGCGTTCCAGCCGCCCTCGCACCAGCGCCTGTAAAGGTCCTTCCAGCCGGGAGGCGTCGTCACCCGGCCGTCATGGAAGACGGCACCCTTCTGGTCCCCGACAGCCGCGAGCGGCACCATTTCCTCGGCGCAGAAACGGCCGGCCTCGGTCAGGACCGCTTCGACCACGTCTTCGGAGAGTTCCGTGAAACGCCCCTTGCCGAGCACCTGCCCAAGGCCCGCGACAGCCTTGAGTGTAAATCCGATCTCACCGACAGGTGCTTCATACATTGGCGGTCCTCCTTAGGTCCGGCAGGGTGGCATATGCCGATCCCTCCCTCGCATTCAAGGTATAGAAACGGATCAGGCAGGGCGCAATCGGCGGGACTCCTCGACCTCAGAGACTGCGCTCGCGCGCGACCGCGCGCCAGCCGATGTCGCGCCGGCAAAAGCCTTCCGGCCAGTCGATCAGGTCGACGGCGCGATAGGCCTTTTCCTGCGCCTCCGCTACCGTCGCTCCAATTGCGGTGACATTCAGGGCGCGGCCGCCATTGGCGATAAGTTGGCCGTCCCGCAAGGCCGTTCCCGCCTGGAAAATCGCCGCGCCGGTTTCGCGCGCTTTCTCCAGGGAGCCGATGACGCTTCCCGGCGCCGTCCTGCCGGGATAGCCCTTTGAAGCCATCACCACCGTCAGCGCGGTTTCGTCGCGCCACTTCGCCGCCATATGCCGAAGCTGCCCGTCCACCGCGGCTTGCATCAGAACGAGAATATCGCTCTCCAGAATCGGCATCAGCACCTGGCATTCGGGATCGCCGAAGCGCACATTGTATTCGATGAGTTTCGGGCCGTCCGCCGTCAGCATCAGCCCGACGTAGAGAACACCCGAAAACGGCGCGCCCATCTCGGCCATGCCGCGCATGGTCGGCTCGACGATCTCGCGCATCACGCGCTGGATCACGGCGGATGTCATGACGGGTGCCGGCGAATAGGCGCCCATGCCGCCGGTGTTCGGCCCGGTATCGCCCCCGCCGACGCGCTTGTGGTCCTGTGCCGTGCCGAAAGGAAGCGCCGTCTTGCCGTCGCAAAGACAAAAGAAGCTCGCTTCCTCCCCTTCCAGAAATTCCTCGACGACCACTTCCGCACCGGCGCCACCGAAAGCGCCCTCGAAACAGGCATCGACCGCCGCAAGCGCATCATCGACGCTCATAGCGACGGTGACGCCTTTTCCCGCGGCTAGCCCGTCCGCCTTGACGACGACAGGGGCGCCGGTGGCCTCGATATAAGCCTTGGCTTCCGCGGCATTGCCGAAACGCCGATAGGGAGCGGTCGGGATACCGTAACGGGCGCAAAGATCCTTGGTGAAGCCCTTCGAACCTTCCAACCGCGCGGCAGCCGCACTCGGCCCGAATACCGCGATACCGGCTGCGGCGAGAGCATCGGCAAGGCCCGCGACCAATGGCGCTTCGGGGCCGACGACGACGAGATCAACCGCCTTTTCGCGGCAAAATGCAATGACGGCATCGTGATGTGCAACATCGAGCGCAACGCATTCCGCTTCTTCCGCGATGCCCGGATTGCCCGGCGCGGCGTAAAGGTGCGTCAGCATCGGCGATGCCGCGATCTTCCAGGCCAGCGCATGTTCGCGACCGCCGGAACCGATGAGAAACACGTTCATGAGGACCTCGCCGGATTGAGAGGTTCCGGGTATGGCGTCGCTTTCGCCGGGTCAAGAGGCGTGGTCAAGGATTGACTTGACGGTCGCATCCCGCGCTGCCACTTCATTCCCCATGGAGAATATCCAGTCCACCGCCGCTCAGGGCCGGGTCGCCGACGCGCCGTCCGGCCATTGGGTCTACAAAACCCTTCCGCGCGCGTTGTGGCCCTACGCACAACTGGCGCGCTGGGACCGGCCGATCGGCTGGTGGCTGCTCCTGTGGCCCTGCTGGTGGTCTCTGGCGCTCGCAGCGAGTGCGAACGCACAGCCCGGTGCCTCTGCCGCCGCCGTCCTGCCCTCACCCTGGCACATCCTGCTTTTCCTCATCGGCGCCGTCGCGATGCGCGGCGCCGGCTGTACCTATAACGACCTCGTCGACGAGGGCATCGATTCGGAAGTGGAGCGCACGCGCTCCCGGCCGCTGCCCTCGCGGCAGGTCAGCCGCAAGCAGGCCTGGGCCTTTCTCATCCTTCAGGCTTTGGTCGGATTGGCGGTGGTTTTGCAATTCAACCGCTTCGCCGTCGCCACCGGCATCGTCTCGCTTCTGGTCGTCGCGTGCTACCCCTTCATGAAACGAATCACGGACTGGCCGCAATTCGTTCTGGGACTTGCATTTTCCTGGGGCGCGCTGATGGGCTGGGCCACCCATTTCGGCCGTCTCGACCCGCCGGCGCTTCTTCTTTATCTCGGCTCGATCCTGTGGGTGATCGGCTACGACACGATCTACGCCCATCAGGACAAGGAGGACGACGCCATTGTCGGCGTGCGCTCGACGGCGCGGCTTTTCGCCGAAGATACGAAGAAATGGCTGACAGGGCTTTATAGCGGCGCGCTGGTCCTCTTAGCGCTCGCCTTCGCCATGGCGCATGTCCCGTTGCCGGCGTTTATCGGCCTTGCCGCGGCCGCCATACACATGCTGCGGCAGATCCGGGTGCTCGATATCGACAATCCGGACCAGTGCCTGAGGCTCTTCAAGTCGAACAGCACCGTCGGCTGGCTGATCTTTCTCGGATTGCTCGCCAGCGGTCTCTGGGTCGCCCTCCAGCCGATCGGATAACGACGCCGGTTACGTGCGGGCGATGATTTCCTCGCCGGCGATGACCAGCCGCAGGCCGAGATCGCCGCAGCGGCGGCGCGCCAGGAAGCGTGGCCGGCGCTCATGGGTTGGACGCCCCTTGCGGCGCTTCTGCGGCGGCGCCTTGCGAACCGCGCCAAGAGACTCTTCCAACAGGCGGGCAACGCCGTCGGCCTCGACCAGAAGCATGGGAAGACAATAGGCCTCCGCCCAGCCGTGCCAGTCGGCCGCTATGTCATCCAGATTCTCGGCCACGAGCAGGGGAACGGCGAGCATCGGATCGCGGTGCATCAGTTCCAGCGTCACCGTCACCTGCCCCTCGCCGTCCTCGATGGCGCGCGCGGCAACACCCTGAAAGGCCGTTGCCGGGAGAACGACCGTGGCGGGGAGCCCGCTTTTTTCGAGCACGCGCCGGATGGTGGCGCCACGACGATCAAGGGTGAATGTCACGTCGCCGAATACGTCGCGGGTGGCGTAGCTTGTTGCCTGCGGCAGCCTGAAGGGATCGAGCCGCATGCTGCAGCCCGCCCAGACCGGCTTCAATCCGGTGTTCATCGTCTCAGCCTTCCTGTTACTCCCGAGAGCCTGATGCGGTTCTCGCGGACCGGTTTTCCCGGTCGTCTTATGGGCGTGAGACTAGGGTAGGCTCCTTACCGCCGCGCTTAAGAAACTCGGTAAAAATTTCACTGACCGTTCTGATGGTTATCGCTTTGCAACCGGCTGTAAGGTTTCGGAAAGTTCATGGATCCAGACGCGGTGAAAAGCAACTTCTCCAATGCCCGTGCGTTGATGGCTACCGGCAAGGCGAGAGGCGGCAAGTATGTCCAGCAGGTTTTTCACGAAGATCGCGAACAGGGTCGCCTCCGCGGCCGGCCACCCGGCGACATTCATCGGCTGCGTGGCCATCGTGGTCGTGTGGGCGGCAAGCGGCCCTCTCTTTCACTTCTCGGATACCTGGCAGCTCATCATCAATACCGGCACGACCATCGTCACCTTTCTCATGGTGTTCCTGATCCAGAACACGCAGAACCGCGATGGCGCCGCCATTCAGGCGAAACTTGACGAACTGATCAGGGCCGGCCGCGCGGAGAACGTCTTCATCGGCATCGAGCATCTGACGGAAGAAGAGGTCAATGAATTCCGGGAAAGATGCGAGAAGGCCGCCATAGAGCACGGGTTGCGCAAGAGCATCTATGGCGACCGGGCAGAACCGTCGGGCAAAGTAATCGAAGTGAAGCAGGTCGCCAAGAGGACGGCGGCACGAAAGGTCGCCGCAGGAAAGAAGCCCGCCCGCAAGGGGCAGCCGGAAAAGCTCAAATAACCTTGCTCAGATAACTTTGCCCGGGTTCATGATGCCGAGCGGGTCGAAGGCCTTTTTCACCCGCCGCATGAGGTCGATGGCGACGGGCGGCGCCGTTTCCAGAAGTTCGTCGCGTTTCAACTGGCCGATGCCGTGTTCGGCCGAGATCGAACCTGAAAGCGCGCGCACGACCGCATGAACGGCGGCGTTCATGTCATGATAGCGCGCCATGTAGGCCTCACGCGACGCGCCGACCGGTTGCGACACGTTGAAGTGAAGATTGCCGTCTCCCATATGGCCGAAGCACACGGGGCGGGCGCCGGGAACGGTCCTTTCCACCGCGGCCATCGCCTGCTCGATGAATGCGGGGATCGAAGCGACGGGAACCGAAATGTCGTGCTTGATCGAGCCGCCTTCCGGCTTCTGCGCATCCGACATATCCTCGCGCAGGCTCCAGAAGGCTTTTGCCTGTGCCAGGCTCTCCGCGATCGCCGCATCGCCGACGATGCCCGCCTCGAAAGCCTCGCCGAGAATATCCTCGATCAGCGTGCGCGCATCCTCCGCCGAGCGGCCGGACGAGATTTCCATCAGCACGTACCAGGGATAGGAGCCGGCAAGCGGCGCAACGGAACCCGGAATGTGCCTGAGCACGAAGTCGAGCGTGATCGCGCGCATCAGTTCGAAGGCGGTCAGCCCGCTGCCGGCCTTGTCGAGCGCGCGCCCGAAAAGCCTGAGCGCTGCGGCGGGCGATTCGAGGCCGACCCACGCTACCTCCCTGCCTTTCGGCTTCGGGACGAGCTTCAGTACGGCGGCGGTGATGATGCCGAGCGTGCCCTCCGCACCGACGAACAGGTTTTTCAGGTCGTAGCCGGTATTGTCCTTCTTCAGTTTGCGCAGATCGTCGAAAATCTCACCGTTCGGCATTACGACCTCGACTCCGAGACAGAGTTCGCGCGCATTGCCATAGGCGAGAACATCGGTGCCGCCGGCATTGGAGGAGAGATTGCCGCCGATGCGGCAACTCCCCTTCGAGGCGAGCGACAGCGGAAAGAGACGATCCGCTCCGTCAGCGGCATCATGCAGGTTCTGCAGGATGACGCCGGCCTCGGCGGTAATGGTATTGGAAAGGACATCCACTTCCCTGATCCTGTCCAGCCGGACGAGCGAGAGTACGACCTCCCGTCCCGACTGGTCTGGAATCTGCCCTCCGACAAGCCCGGTATTGCCGCTTTGCGGGACAATCGGCGTCCGTGTTTCGGTCGCAAGCCGCATGATGCGGGACACTTCCTCGACGCTGCCGGGCTTCAGCACCAGCGGCGTCCGCCCGACGAAAAACCCGCGCCGCTCATGCACGAAGGGCGCGATGTCGTCCGGGGCGGTCAGGGCATATCGCTCGCCGACGATGGCGGCAAAACGGGCGGTGATTTCGGGAGAGATATCGTGGTCGGACATGAGGCAAAACTAGCTTCTGGAGAGAGGCATGTCACGCGATGGCGTGTCGCGGGGCGCGGCTGCCCTTTTCAGGCGATCGTTGATCGCCTCACCAAGGCCGGAGCGCGGGATCGGTTCGACGGCCATCGTAGCGGCGCCCGCCGCGTCGAGCCGGTGCATGTAGGTGAAGAGATTGGCGGCTGCCTCGCGAAGATCGCCGGTAGGCGACAGGTTGAGGCAAGCTCTGGCCTTTTCCGCGCCTTCCACCCGCTCCGGACCAAAGGCGAGAAGCGTCTCGCCTGCCCGGACATCGCCGGCATCGAGGCGGACGGCCGCCTTCGGCGCATAATGGGAAAGGAGCATGCCCGGCGCCTCGACACCGGACTTAGCGCCGCGTTCGAGCCTGACACAAGCGACTGCCTCTATCGCCTCGGCCGGCGTGCCGCCGGGGCGCAGCAGCCTGACGCCAACGCCCCCAACCTCGACGCCTACCTTGACGATGGTCGATTCCAACCCGACCGGCGTCGGCCCGCCGTCGACGATCAGGCCGATCCGGCTTCCGAGATCGCGCTCGACGGCTTCGGCCGTCGTGCCGCTGATGCGGCCCGACGAATTGGCGCTCGGCGCGGCGAGCGGCCGGCCGATTTCCGCAATGAGATCCGGCATGAAGCCGACAGGCATGCGCAATGCGATCGTTTCAAGGCCCGCCGTCACCAGCGGATGGATGCCGGCCTCCTTGCGGAGCGGCAGCACGAGGGTCAGCGGTCCTGGCCAGAACGCGTCCGCCAGCTTGCGCGACAGGGGATCAAAGAGCGCAATGCGCTCCGCCATAGCGATTGTCGCCACATGGGTGATGAGCGGGTTGAAGCGCGGCCGGCCCTTGGTCTCGAAGATGCGCGCGACAGCCTCGCCATTTGTGGCGTCGGCGGCGAGGCCGTAGACCGTCTCGGTCGGAATAGCGACCACATCGCCGGAAAGAAGACGCCTTGCCGCCTCCCCCAGTGCCGACCCGATCGGGAGGATTTCCGCCAATTCCATCACCCTTCCTTAACGATGCCGCCCGGTATATCCCTCCTGAAGCCGCCCGCAAGGCTCGCCTTCATTCTTTCGTTAAAGACCGGTGCCATGGCAAGCCGAGCTTCGCGCTCCAACCGCGAAGCCGAACGGGTAGCGGGGTGGAGCGAATGAACAGGGTTGTCTTTATTTCCTGCACGGCAGTAGCGACTGCCGGGCTCCTTGCCGGCACGATCTGCGTTTCGCTCGCGGAAACCGCGACGCGCGGCTCCATCGAATGGGCCACTCCGATTTCCCAGGATACGCCCGATATCGTCACGATCGGACCTGTCGACCTGCCGGCGGATCAGTCCATGGCGGCAGCGGAAACATTCCACTCCGTGAGCCCATCCATCATCGCCGAGATCGGCCAGGAGCCGGAAACGCCGCGAAAGGTCGACGACGAGAGCGGGAAGAAAAAGCGCTTCGATCCGACGCCCCTTGTCATCCGCGCCGGCATGATCGGCGACGCAGCACCGATAGAGGTGTCCGCGACCGGGACGCCGCAACCCGAAACCTCCGGTGACGAACAGCACTCCGCGCCGGAAGGGGGCGGCAAAACACCGGCAACGGACCAGGGAAAGCCGTCCGTCACGCCACAATAGCCTTTCCACGCAATTCCGGACGCAAAACCGCTGCACACTTTTGCTGGAATTGCTCCAGACGCGCCCTACCCTGCTATCTTCGAGAAATCTGCAACCCGGCCCGTCGCGGCACGGATGCGTTCAAGAAGCGCTAGGCGATTGGCGCGAACCGAATCGTTCTCGTCGTTTACGAGGACTTTCTCGAAGAATGAATCAACCGGTTCGCGTAATGCGGAAAGCGCCCGCATGGCGGCGGAAAAGTCCTGCCGGCCAATCGCTTCGCCCGCTTCCTTCTCGGCCGCGTTGATGGCGGCGTCGAGGCTCTTTTCGGCCGGATCGCTGAAAAGCGCCAGATCGACTGACACGGCAATGCGCGTGCCCTTCTTCTCCTCGGCGGCAAGGATGTTGGCAGCGCGCTTGGTGCCGGCGAGAAGGTTCTTGCCGTCCTCGGTGTCGAGGAAGGAGGACAACGCCTCGACACGTCGGACGATGAGGAGAAGGTCGTCGTTATTCGCGCTCACGGCCATCGGCTCGCTTTGCTCGCCGGCCTCCGCGGGGGCGGCCTGACCGGCCGGCGTCCGGTCGGACGCTCCGCTCGCCAGCACCGCGTCGATCAGGTCATGCCGCGCGCCTTGGTCACGCAGATAGACTTTCAGGCGGTCGTGGAAGAAGGAAAGGAGATCATTTGCTCGAGCCACCTCCCAGTCCTGCGGTGGTACCGAAAGTTGCTCCTCCAACAGTGCAGTCTGAGCCTTCCTTGAGACTTCGGCTAATTCGCCCAAAGTCTGTATGAATTCCGACTGCAAGCTATCGACAGGCAAGTCGATCTTCCGCTCGTAGGCTGTTTTCAGCATCTGCGCCATGATCCTACGGCCGGACACTATAAAGCCGGGCCACCAGCCGACTTGCACCCCATTCTCCACCACTATCCTGATTACCCCCAGCGCCGCGCGTCTCAGCGCGTAGGGGTCCTTCGATCCGGTGGGCTTTTCGTCGATGGCCCAGAAGCCGACCAGCGTGTCGAGCTTGTCGGCGAGCGCGACCGCAATCGATACCGGATCGGCCGGCACACGGTCGGACGGCCCTTGCGGCTTATAATGCTCCTCGACCGCGGCGGCGACGGACGGATGCTCGCCCTGGAGCGCGGCATACTTCCGCCCCATCAGGCCCTGCAGCTCGGGGAACTCGCCGACCACTTCGGTTTGCAGGTCGGCCTTGGCGAGCACGGCGGCGCGGCGGGCAAGGTCAGCGAAGGAATGTCCACCCCCTCCGTCCCTTCGGGACACCTCCCCCCGGTGGGGGGAGGAAAGCGGCACCGCCTGCGCCTTTCCCTCCCCTGCAAGGGGAGGGTCCGACCGAAGGTCGGGGGTGGGGTTGAAGCCTTGCCGTTCAAGCGGGACGGCCAGTTCCTCTGCCAGTCGCGCGATACGCTCGACCCTCTCGCCCTGCGTACCCAGTTTGGCGTGAAAGGTGACGTTCAGGTGATCCAGCCGCGCCATGCGCTGGTCGAGCGGCTTTTTCAGGTCGAGACAAAATTTTTCGGCGGATGCTTTGAGCCGGCCGAGATCGGGCAGGTCGGCCTGGTCGGTCTTCCAGAAATGCAGCGCGTCGGAAAGGCGGGCGCGCACCACCTTGCCGTTGCCTAGCGCGATCTCCGCCCCGCCGTCCTTCGCCTCGATATTGGCGGTCAGCAGGAAGCGCGGCGCAAGCGCGTCTCCATCGCCGCCCGGCCGCGTCACGAAACATTTCTGGTTCGCCCTGATCGTCAGTCGGATGACTTCGGCGGGAATGGAGAGGAAATCCTCGTCGAACTCGCCCATCAGCACGACCGGGCATTCGACGAGGCCGGAGACCTCCTCCACCAG
>SCRB01000026.1 GCA_004299545.1 Rhizobiaceae bacterium | reverse complement strand
GCCGTCTTCGACGGCCCCTTCTCGTTGAAGGCCTGCTTGCCGAAATAAACGGCGAAACCGCCGGCGATCAGTACGAGAAGAATGCACGAAATCAGGAAATTGAGGAAGACGACGAACTGGTTGCGCGACTGCCTTGACCGCTTCGGCGGCGGCGTTCCCTCCCGCGGGCGCAGCGCCTCGCTCGCTGATTTCGGAACGATCGGCGATGCCTGGCGCTGGGCCGCTTGCGGGGTTTCGTTCTCAGTCGTCATTTCCGTCCGAACATGCTTCTTCGTTGCCCGTCACGAACGTAAGAGCGAATATGGCTAAATTGCCGGCGCGGCCGCACCGCGCCGTTACGCACTGTAACGTTGGAAAATCAGCGACGCGTTGGTCCCGCCGAAACCGAAGGAGTTGGACAGCGCCACGTCGATCTTGCGCTTGCGCGGCTTATGCGGGACGAGGTCTATGGCTGCCTCGACCGACGGATTGTCGAGATTGAGCGTGGCAGGGGCAATATTGTCGCGTATCGCCAGAATGGAGAAGATGGCTTCGGTGGCGCCTGCCGCGCCGAGCAGGTGGCCGATGGAGGATTTGGTCGACGACATCGATATTTTCGACGCGGCCTCGCCGACGAGCCGCTCCACGGCCGCCAGTTCGATCGTGTCGGCCATCGTCGACGTGCCATGCGCGTTGATGTAGTCGATATCGGAAGGCGCCAGCCTGGCCCGCTTCAGGGCCGCTGTCATGCAGCGGAAGGCGCCGTCGCCGTCTTCAGCGGGAGCGGTGATGTGGAAAGCGTCGCCGGACAGGCCGTAGCCGGTTATCTCGGCGTAAATCTTGGCACCGCGCGCCTTGGCGTGTTCAAGCTCTTCAAGGACGACGACGCCCGCCCCCTCACCCATGACGAAGCCGTCACGATCGCGGTCATAAGGCCGCGACGCTTTCTGCGGTGTATCGTTATAGGAGGTGGACAGCGCCCTGCAGGCAGAGAAACCGGCAAGCGCGAGGCGCCCGATGGGCGATTCTGCTCCGCCGGCAACCATGACGTCGGCGTCGCCGAAGATGATCAGGCGGGCGGCGTCGCCGATTGCATGCGCTCCGGTGGAGCAGGCGGTGACGACCGAATGGTTCGGCCCTTTCAGCTTGTGGCGGATCGACACCTGGCCCGAGACGAGGTTGATGATGTTGCCGGGAATGAAGAAGGGCGAGACGCGACGCGGGCCGCGTTCGTACAAGGTGATGGCGCTGTCGGAAATGCCCTCGATACCACCGATGCCTGAACCGATCATGACGCCGGTGCGGTTCTGGTCTTCCGCCGAAGTCGGATGCCAGCCGGCATCGTCAAGCGCGAGATCGGCCGCCACGATACCAAAGGCGATGAAATCGCCGATCTTGCGCTGCTCTTTCGGCTCCAGGAAATCGTCGATGTTCAAGGAGCCGTCGGTGCCGTCACCACGCGGCACGACGCAGGCGATCTTGCACGCCATGTCCTCGACATTGAACGTGTCTACCCGTTTCGCGCCGCTTTTCCCGGCGAGAAGCATCTTCCAGCTGTGCTCGACCCCCACGCCAAGGGGGGAGACGAGGCCCATCCCGGTGACGACGACGCGTCGCATTTCAGGCTCTCCCCGGTCCAAGGCGCTTCCCGAATGGCATTCCGGGCACGGCAACCGATCAGGCGGATGCCTTGTCGATATATTTCACGGCATCGCCGACGGTCAGGATGGTCTCTGCCGCGTCGTCCGGAATCTCGACCCCGAATTCTTCTTCGAAAGCCATTACGAGTTCGACCGTATCAAGGCTGTCTGCGCCCAGATCGTCGATAAAGCTCGCGGATTCGGTGACTTTATCGGCATCAACGCCAAGATGCTCGACGACGATTTTCTTGACGCGCTCTGCGGTATCGCTCATTTGGAACCTCGATCTGGTGTTGGTTGGTTCTCGTTAGCGGCAGGTTTGCCGCTAATCAAGCTGAAATATAACAAGGCCAACAGGAAGTGCGGCCCGTTTCACGGCCGCACCGGCACGATGCTGGATGACGGAAGCGCTCCAGCATTTCCTCCCGCCGGGTGCTGATAGCGTGCAGCGGCAGCCCTGTCCGCGGTAATAAAGCTTGTCCGCCTTTCTCAAATCATCGCCATGCCGCCGTTCACATGAAGGGTCTGGCCGGTGACATAGCCCGCTTCCGGCGAAGCAAGGAAAACGGCTGCCGAGGCGATTTCCGTGCCCGTACCCATCCGCTTCATCGGAATGGCGCCCATGATGGCATCCCTCTGCTTCTCGTTCAGCTTGCCGGTCATCGCCGATTCGATGAAACCCGGTGCGATGCAGTTCACCGTCACGTTGCGGGAGGCGATCTCCTGCGCCAGCGACTTGGTGAAGCCGATCATGCCCGCCTTCGAGGCGCTGTAATTGGTCTGGCCGGGATTGCCGGTGACGCCGACGACGGACGTTATGTTGATGATGCGGCCAAAACGCCGGCGCATCATCGGATGGGCAAGTTCGCGCGTCAATCTGAAGACGGAAGACAGATTCACGGCCAGGACGTCATCCCAATCGTCGTCGGACATGCGCACGAAAAGCCCGTCGCGCGTGATGCCGGCATTGTTGACCAGGATGTCGACGCCTTCCAGATCCGCCTCCGCCTTCTGGCCGAGCAGCTTCACAGCCTGCCTGTCGGAAAGATCGGCGGGAAAGACCTTGACCCGTTCCCCGAGGTCGGACGCGAGCGCATCCAGCCGTTCGACGCGGGTGCCGTGCAGCCCGACGACCGCGCCCTGGGCATGGAGCGTGCGTGCGATCGCTTCGCCGATACCGCCGGACGCACCGGTGACAAGCGCCTTGCGGCCAGTCAGTTCAAACATGGAGTTCGTCCTCTCACCGCCCTGCCGTCCATGGAACAGTATGCAGTCTACGACCGCATCAGCCAAACGACGCAAGAGCCGTTTCGATATCAGTGGCCGTGCCGACCGGCGCGGTCGCGATATCGCGGTCGATGCGCCGTGCAAGACCCGAAAGCACCTTGCCCGCCCCGATCTCATAAAGTCTGGAAACACCGTGCGCGCCGAACCATTCCACCGTCTCGCGCCAGCGCACCCGGCCCGTCACCTGCTCGACAAGCCGCGCTGCGATCTCGCGCGGATCGGTGAGTGGCGTGACGGTGACATTGGCGACGACCGGTACCACAGGCGGCCGCATTGAAACCTTGCCGAGCGCCTCACGCATGGTGTCGGCCGCCGGTTGCATCAGCGCGGAATGGAAAGGCGCGGAGACGGGCAGCATGATGGCGCGCTTGGCGCCTTTTTCGGTCGCGAGCCGTGCGGCATGTTCCACCGCCTCTTTCGCTCCGGAAATGACGATCTGGCCGCCGCCATTATCGTTGGCGATCTGACAGGGACCGGAGGCCGAGGCTTCGGCGCAGGCGGCTTCGACGCCATCCTGATCGAGCCCGAGAATGGCAGCCATGGCGCCCTTGCCGAGCGGCGCCGCCGCCTGCATGGCGTTGCCGCGAATGCGCAGCAGCCTTGCCGTATCCGCCAGGGAGAATGTCTCCGCGGCGCAGAGCGCGGAATATTCTCCGAGCGAATGGCCGGCGACATAGCCGACTTTATCCTTCAGCGAGACGCCATGCGTCTGGAGCACCCTTACCGCGGCGATCGAGACGGCCATCAGCGCCGGCTGCTGGTTGGCGGTCAGGGTCAGCCTGTCCTCGGGGCCCTCCCATATGAGGGTGGACAGCTTTTCGCCGAGCGCATCGTCCACTTCCTCAAAGACGGCGCGCGCCTCCGGAAAGGCGTCGGCAAGGTCCTTGCCCATGCCGACAGACTGGCTTCCCTGCCCGGGAAATGTAAAAGCGACCGCCATTGGGAGTATCCCTCACTTTTGTGGGCCTGCCTGTTGCGCAGGAACGACAGCCAAGTCAAGGGGCGGCACCGCCGAAAGCCGGCCCGTTCGCTTCAGTTCGTCGGCATTGCGGTTTCGACGAGACGCACCCAGAACGAGCAGCCGAGCGGGATGATCTCGTCGTTGAAATCGTATTCGGGATGATGCAGGTCGCGCGTGTTACCCTGGCCGATGCGGA
>SCRB01000208.1 GCA_004299545.1 Rhizobiaceae bacterium | reverse complement strand
ACCCGTTTGCGCCCATTAGCCAGAACCTCCAACGCTCCCAAAAGGCAACGGCATCCCATGCTATGGGAGATAACATTTACACCGTTTTGAGAAGAATCAATCACAAATTGCTCTAGAAAATCAGCGAGCAAATATTTACTGGCTTCGGCAGCCGCCTCGTCGGCACTGTACTCGAATAAACTCCCTTTGGAGGGCCAGCTAAAAAGGCCAATACCTTGCCCTAATCCTAAGTCGTAACCAATCTGCGCAGCGCGAAGAACCGCATCCTGGAACGTGCTGTTATAACCGTGAACAAAAACTGTTGGTCGTTCCGCAATCCTCATCTTTGCGGCAACAGTTTTCACCGCATCCCAAAAGAGCTCTCGATTAAGAGCAATCAGATTGTCAATTCGAAGCCGATTGTCCTGTCGGTTCAATAACCTCTTCCACATCGGGGAGCCTAATGACCCAATTCGATGCCCCTCCGGCACAATTACTTCACAAATGCCATAGCTCAAATTAACGGCCCCATTCCCACTGAAATCTACCAAAGCACCTCTTTCAAACTTTGGCAGCCGATTTGTTCCAAAATAGACGTCGTAACGATTCTTCCGAGTCCGCTCGTCAGGTTTCGGCAGTTTTTGTGCAGAATCGGCATAGTTGAGTTGTCTGTGCCTCCGCTTATCTTCTATGTACCCTTCCCATGAGGAGAAAACTCTAGCCTTGGCTAAGGCTACCGTTCCACGTTGTCTATCTCCAATTCTTGCACCAATAAAGACTGCTTCTGACACATCCGATCCTTCCAACAGCGCATCACCTATCTCGGACTCATAGAACAGAGCATTTTGCAAATAGGCATTCTGGACCGTTGCGCCTTGGAAATTGGCCCGAGTAAAATCAGCGCCTTGGAAGTTCGATTTTGATAAGTCAGCGAACGACAAATTGGCATGACTGAAGAGAGCCCGCGCGAAATTCAAGCTCGATAGATCGGCGCTTGCGAGGTTGGCATCAGACAGATCAATCTTTTCGAAGTAATGGGATGTTTTTGGATTGTCGCGAAAATCCGGAGGCAAGAGGTCGAAAAATCTGATCCCAGATAGATCAGGCGCGAATGTCACCTTTTTTCTCCGCCGGTTCCACCTGATCACACCTTCTTTCAACCAATCGACATGCCATTGATTGGCCATGAACTCCCCCTGGCATCTTCCGCATGAACTCAAGGGAATTGTTCCAAGCACCCACTTCGAAAGTCAACTAGATGCCGATCGGGCAAACGAGCTTGATATCGCAGAGTAAACGATCAGGCAGCATGCGCGCGACAATCGACCCACCGACTTCGCAAAGGAATCCACCCATGCCCCGCCTCATCTGCGCCACCTGCGGCACGCAATATCCGGAGAGCCCTCAGCCGCCCGCCGCCTGTCCGATCTGCGAGGACGAGCGGCAATATGTGGCGTCGGGCGGGCAGCGCTGGACGGAGACGGCGGCGCTTGGGCGTGATCACGCGGTCGTCTGGGGAAAGGAGGCGGAGGGGCTGTTCGGATTGAGGATACGGCCCGCTTTCGCCATCGGCCAGCGGGCGTTTCTCGTCCGGCATCGGGACGGCAACATTCTGTGGGATTGTCTCAGCCTGATCGACCGAGCGATCGGCGGCTGAGGCTGCGCGCAAGCACCAGATATCGGCGCGATGATGTCTGAGTCTGTGTCGGGTGGCAGCGACGTCACCGCCGGCTAATACCACGGTCCGAACACCACTTTCGTCTTCGAGCCGGTTGCGGCGAGTGTTCGGGCGAAGGCTTTCGGGTCCGATCCGCGATAATGATAAGGGTAGACATAGCTCGGGTGGAAGGCTGCCACCGCCGATGCGGCCTGGTCCACTGTCATCGTGTAAGGCAAATTCATCGGCACGAAGGCGATGAAGATATCCTCCATCGCGCGCATGGAGGGGATGTCCTCGGTATCGCCGGCGATGTAGACCCGCTTGCGGTCCACCGACAGGACATAGCCGTTGCCGCGCCCCTTCGGATGGTATTTCAGGCGCGCAGGGGTGGTGTTGTAGGCGGGCACAGCCTCGATCTTCAGCCCGTTTACCGTCGTCGTCCCGCCATTGCCGAGGGCCATCGCTCTCGCCTTCAAATCGGGCGGCAGCAGGCCATAGACCACGCGGCTGGTGACCAGTTTCGTCCCGGGCCTGACGAGCGCAGCGAGCGTCTTCGGGTCGTAATGGTCCGTATGTTCGTGGGTAATCAGGATCAGATCCGGCGCCGGCTCCCCGGCATAAAGCGCAGCCTCGCCGATCGGGTCGTTATAGATCACCATGCCCGGAATGGTCATGACGAAAGAAGCGTGTTGGATCGGCTGAATGGTGATTTCGCCATGCGCGGTCTTGTAGACATCCGGATGGCGCGCCGGTGCTGCCCAAAGCGCCGTCGGCGCGGCGACCATCGCGACCCCGAAGGCCGCGCCGAACTTCAGCGTATCGCGTCGAGTGGTGGACATCGTTTCCTCCTCCGGGCTAACCGGTCGCGTCGCGCAGGACGCATGGAAGATAAACGAAGACCATCGAGGGTCGAGACAGGCGGTCATCACGTTTTCGCCAACTGCCGGTGACTGGCGCCGGGGGATACGTGGAGCGGATTCCCGACACCCTCGAACACTACGGGTATCTCACCCTCGAAGAGCGGGGTGACGGCATATGAATTCGACCCCCACTCCGGTTTGCTTCGCAAACCACCTCTCCCCCGCTCGACGAGGGAGAGGAAGCGCTGAACGCAATGCTCGGCGCCCTTCCTCTCCCCTAAGAATTGGGGGAGAGGTGCCGAACGAAGTGAGGCGGAGTGGGGGCATTTTGCCAAGTCCGATTGCCCTGCCCTCGCGTGGGAGGAAAAGAGCCTGGCGATGCGATTACGCTTTCCCGCCGATCGTTTCCAGTTCGGCAAGCGCGTCGTCGGGCAGGTCGAGGTCCGCGACGGCGAGGTTCTCGCGCAGATGCGCCACCGATGACGTTCCTGGGATGAGCAGGATGTTCTCCGAGCGGCGCAGAAGCCACGCGAGCGCCACCTGCATCGGCGTCGCGCCGAGGCGCTCCGCGACGCTGTTCAGCGTGCCCGATTGCAGTGGGCTGAAGCCGCCAAGCGGGAAGAACGGCACATAGGCGATGCCGTCGCGGGCAAGATCGTCGATCAGGCGGTCGTCCTCGCGATGCGCCAGATTGTAGTGGTTTTGCACGCAAACGATTTCAGTGATCTTCCGCCCCTCGGCAATCTGCTTCGGCGTGGCGTTGGAAAGGCCGATATGGCGCACCAGCCCCTGCCGCTTGAGATCGGCGAGCGCCGTCAGAGGTGCCTCGATCGAGCCTTCGGCCGGGCCGTGCACGTCCCCTTCGGACCGGTCCGTGTCGATCATGATGCGGAGGTTGACGATTTCCAGCGCATCGAGGCCGAGATGGCGGAGATTGTCCTCGACGGCCTTCCTCAATTCGCCGGGCGAGAAGGCCGGCAGCCATGCGCCCTTGTCGTCGCGCCTTGCGCCGATCTTGGTGACGATGACGAGATCGTCCGGATAGGGATGGAGCGCCTCGCGGATGATCTTGTTGGTAACATGCGGGCCGTAGAAATCGCTGGTGTCGATATGATTGACGCCCGACGCGACCGCCTCGCGCAGCACGGCCAGAGCCGCGTCATGGTCCTTCGGCGGGCCGAAAACGCCCTTCCCCGCCAGTTGCATGGCGCCATAGCCAAGCCGTTTCACTTTCCGGCCGCCAAGTGAATATGTGCCGGCCTTGTCGATATCGGGCATGATCGTTCTCCTTGCTGTCCGGACCGAAAGATAGGCGCTGGTGATCTCCTGATAATTCAGTACAATCCGTACAACTTGTGCGGATTTACGGACAATGAAACCCGATCTTGCCGATCTGAATGCCTTCGTCGCAGTAGCGCGGGCGGGCGGCTTCCGCGACGGCGCAAGGGGAAGCGGCCGCAGTGCATCGGGCCTGAGCGAAGCCGTGCGACGGCTCGAGACCGATCTCGGGGTCAGGCTCCTCAACCGGACGACGCGCTCCGTCGCACCGACGGAAGCTGGCCGTCGGCTGCTGGAGCGACTCGCGCCGGCGCTAACGGAAGTCGAGGCGGCGCTCGACGTGGTGAACGCCTTCCGCGACCGGCCGGCCGGCACGCTGAAGCTCAACGTGCCGGTAAGCGCAGCCCGGCTCGTGCTGCCGGCGGTCGTCCCGCCCTTCCTCGCCGCCTATCCCGATATCCGGCTCGACGTGATGGCGGAGGAAGGCTTCGTGGACGTGCTGGCATCGGGGTGCGATGCGGGCATACGCTACGGCGAAAGGCTGGAGCAGGATATGATCGCGGTGCCGATCGGGCCGCGCGTGCAGCGCTTCGCCACCGCCGCGTCGCCCGCCTATCTCGACCGGCATGGCCGGCCCCTCCATCCGCGCGGCCTTCTCGCCCATGCCTGCCTGCGCGGCCGTTTCGCCAGCGGCCTCATGCCGCTTTGGGAGTTCGAGCGCGACGGCGAGATGGTTGAGGTCGATCCGAAAGGGCCGCTCATCGTGGGTATGGGCGGCGGCAGCGATCTCGCCGTCGACGCGGCGATCGCCGGCAGCGGCATCGTCTATCATTTCGAGGAATGGCTGGCGCCGCATTTCGCAAGTGGCGCGCTGGAACCGGTACTGAAGGAGTGGTGGCAGGCTTTCGACGGCCCCTATCTCTATTATCCCGGCCGCCGCCTCGTGCCTGCACCGCTCAGGGCCTTCATCGATTTCGTAAAGGCCTCGCGGGGATAGCTCGCTATCGGGCGAAAGTCAGTCCTGCGCCCTGTCGCCGTTCACCAGCGCGAGGATAAGTTGGTGGACGTTGCCGCCCTGCCCCATTTCGACGCGGTCGAAATCGCGGCTTTTCCGGCGCTGTTCCTGCGACAGGGCCGACAGGCGTTTCGTCAATTCCGCCCGCACCTTGCGGCATTTCGGGTCGTCCGGCATGGAAAGCCCGACCGAGGCCGTCTCGATCTTCCTCACCATGTCGGCGATGATGTCGCCATGCACCTTCTCATGCGCCCGGATGCCGGCGATGAACGTGTCCCAAAGCTTCTGCGTCTGGGACGGCAGCGGGTCGGCAGGCTTCGGCAGGCGCGTGATGATGATAAGGTGCGGCCTGGCCGAGGCCAGCCGGCAGCCGCCGTTT
This sequence comes from Rhizobiaceae bacterium, assembly GCA_004299545.1. Lineage (GTDB taxonomy): Bacteria > Pseudomonadota > Alphaproteobacteria > Rhizobiales > Rhizobiaceae > Mesorhizobium_L. Next base: position 646 of record SCRB01000208.1, on the reverse strand, counting down.
TCGTTCAGATATTTGCGCGTCCAGGTCAGCCTGAACGTTGTTGTGGCGATGGCGCGGCCCGGTCCGGCCGTCGGCCCGTGCTCGCCAATCGACCGATAGAGCGCGATACCCGACCTCCCATGGATCGCATAAGGCTCGATCCTCTCCAGCGGAACCCAGCCGGCCGCGGCCGCCGGAAAGACACCGAGAAAAATCGAAACGGCAAGTGCCGGCCCCCTTATCTTCATCCCGAACTCGCATAAGACGTTCAAGAGGCAAGCCTATAGGGCTTTGCATGGTTCGTTGAAACCGATTCCGTCTCCCGGAAGGCCGGAGGCGGTCCGGTCAGGCGCGCAGGCGCCGCTGCCGCTTGGAGGCGTGGCCGAGAGCGGGATAAGGCGCGACGGGCCATTTCCTGCCGATCAGGCGTTCCGCTTCCGCGGCAGGAACCGGCTTACTGAACAGGAACCCCTGGGCGAACATGATCCCCTTGCCCGCCAGTATGCCTGCCAGTTCCGGCGTCTCGACCCCCTCAACCGTGACCGAGAGGTCGAGATGGCGGCAAAGGGCGATGATCATGTTGACGACGATCGTGCTTTCCCGGCTTTCGCCGTAATCGCGGGTGAACGACCGGTCGATCTTCAGGCGGGTGAAGGGCAGCCGCGTC
>SCRB01000025.1 GCA_004299545.1 Rhizobiaceae bacterium | reverse complement strand
ATGGTCATGCGGCTGCGGCTCAGCTTCATGGCGGAGCTGTAATAGGTGATGCCGAACGTCGCCAGCACGCGGTTGCCCGACCGGATCGGCATGGCGATAGTGCCCGACGAGCGCGGCTCGAGAGCCGGGCTGCGCTCCGTGAAACCGTCGGCCAGCGCCCGCGACAGCATCCTGGCGAAGGTTTCATCGTCAACCTGGTTGTTTTCCGGATCTTCGGAAGCTCGCATCACATTGCGCAGGATGTGCTGTTCCTTTGGCGGGCAGAAGCAGACATAGGCTCGCCCGAGTGCCCTCCCACCGAGGCTCAGCCGCCGGCCGAGCGAGGAATGGAAGGGCGAGACGGGACTGTCCGGTATCGTGCTGTAATTGACGACGACCACATCGAGATCAAGCGTGCAGACCGCGCATGGCCACAGGATTTCTCTGGTCAGCCGGTCGGCAAAGGGCCGTGCCACCTCGATGACCTTCGGCGCGCCGTGGAAGCCGGAGCTCAATTCCGAGCTCGCCGAAGTGACGTGGTATCCCCGCGTCTTCGCGTCCTGGTTCACATATCCGGCGGCCATGAGCGTCTGCAAAAGGCGCACGATCGTCGGCTTCGGTATGCCTGTCCTGGCATGTAGTTCCCCGACCGTCGCGAGCCCGTCGCGATTGAGCGTAGCCAGCACTGCCAGGGCCTTGGTGACCGCCTGGACAGGAGCGAATGCCATGATTTCAGTCCCGGATCATTGTGGCCGGCTGCAAGGGGAGGGGGCCACGGCGGCCGTTTCACTTGATGAAACATAGCCGATATCCGCTTGTTGTTCCACCGGCTGCATCCTACCCTCGCTTGCGGGTTTCCGCTTGCGTCCCGCCCTGATTGGCATGGCCGAACCGGCCAGCGTCACGGCCTCCCGGAATGCGAAAGATCGAAAGGCATGTCGATGGTTGCCGGTAAGGTGGGAACGACTGTTGAAGTCACCGGTTTCGACCTGACGCTCGGCGAGATCGTCGCGGTTGCCAGGCAGGGCGGCCGGGTGGCGGTCGGCCCCGCCGCGATCGACAGGATGGAGCGCGGCCGCGGGGTGCTGGAAGCTGCCGTCTCGCGCGGCGAGCGCATCTATGGCGCGACCACGAGCGTCGGCCCCAAAACCGCGGTGAGCATCGGCGAGGCCGATGTCGCCGAGTTCAGCCGGCGCCTGCTCAGGACCCACAATGCCGGCCATGGGCCGCTGGCGAGCCGCGAAGCGGTGCGCGCGACCATGCTGGTACTGCTGAATGCGCTGGCGAGCGGGCGGACGGGGGTGCGGCCGCTTCTGGCGTGGGCCATCGTCGACGCGATCAATTCGGATCGCTCCGTCGCCATGCATGTCTGGGGCTCGATGGGACAGAGCGACATGTCGTCAATGTCCGATCTGGCGCTCGCCTTGTTCGCGGATACGGAACTGGCGGCGGGAGAGGCTCTGGCGCTGCTCAATTCCAGCGCCATGTCGACCGCAATGGCCGCCCTGGCGCTGGTCGATCTCGACCATCTGTTGCATTTCTCGACTTTCGTCAGCGCCCTCAGCATGGAAGGCTACGCCGCCAACCCTTCCATCGTTTCGCCGGTGGCGCTGGAATCGCGGCCCCTGGAAGGATTGCGCGTTCAAGGGCAGGCGATCAGGGATTATCTCGACGGAAGCTATATCCTGGCCAGGAACGGACCGCGGAACCTGCAGGACCCGCTTTGCTTCCGCTCCCTGCCTATGGTGCAAGGCGCCGCGCATGACAATCTGGCGTTCGCAAGGCGGCAGATCGAGAGCGAACTCAACGCCAGCCAGGGCAATCCGGTGATCTCCACCGACAGGGGCGAAATGGCGGCTGTCGCCAATTTCGACATGGTGTCGCTGTGCATGGCCCTCGACGTGGCCCGGCTTGGTTTCGCGCCACTCCTCACCAGTTCGACCGAGCGCGTCGCCAAGCTGGTGGATACCACCTGGTCCGGCCTTGCCGTGGGCCTGATAGAGGAAGATGGTGTCGGCGCTCCCGGCTTCAACGGTGTGGCGCTGTTCCACAAATCCATCACCTCCGAGGCCCGCCTCGTGACGGTCCCGCTTGCCGGCGAACTTGCCAGTTCCAGCCACTCCAACAGCGTCATGGACCGCGCCTCCCTGGCGGCTCTCGGCGCCCGCAGGGCAGCCGAACTCTGCCTCCTCGGCAAGTCCATCGTCGCCATGGAGTTGATGGTCGCGGCCCAGGCGGTCGAATTGCGTGGCCACAAGCCGCTCGGGCGCCGGACGGCGGAACTATTGGCTTTCGCACGCGAAGCCGTGCCTTTTGCCGAGGCGGGCCGGAGTCCGCCCAATGTCCAGCCCCTGCTGGACCATATCGAGACAGCTGCCGGTCGGATCGATGCGCTGATGTCTCGCAGGCGCGTTACGGCCTGAGGGCTCCTCTCCCGTCACGCTTCGTCCAGAATTCCAATAAAAAGCCGGCATCCCATCATGGCCGGTGGCACGCAGCCTGGAGCAATTCCAGCAAAAGTGTGAAGCGGTTTTGCGTCCGGAATTGCATAAAAACAAAGAGATAGAGCACTTTTGCGATTCAGAGAAAACGGTAAGTACTCTATGGACAAAGCCATGCCAGAGCCAACCAGCAAGCCCGGCCTTCGCAAAAGGGTCACCCGCCGCGAATTGATGCGGGGCAGCTTCGTCAAATCGACCGATCTGTCCTCGATCGAGATCTTCGGCGCGGCGGGGCTCGATTTCGTGGTGATCGATCAGGAGCACGGCGTCTTCGACAAGGCGACGCTGAACGTGGCGTTGCTGGCCGCCCGCGCCGCCGCCATTCCTGCTGTCGTGCGGGTGTCGCATCTCGCACCTGAGGTCATCCTTTCGGCACTGGATAACGGCGCGGCCGGCATTCTCGCCCCCTCGTGTCGCCACCGCGGATGACGCCCGCGCATTGGTGAGGGCGTGCCGCTACAGGACGGGCAGCCGCGGCTTTTCGGGCGTAACGCGCGCAGGCGGCTATGGCTCGAAGCCGATGTGGGAGCACATCGACACCTCGGATGCAGGCATCGCCGCGATCGCGATGATCGAGGACCCTTCTGCCCTCGACGCACTGGAGGAAATCCTCGCCGTGGAGGGATTGAACGCGGTCTTCATCGGTCGGGGCGACCTGACCGTCGCTTTCGGCGCGCCGAACCACAACGACGCGATCGTCACCAGGGCGGTCGATCGCACCTGACGCGATCTTCATTGCATCGCTGCCATCCAGGCAAGGATCACACTGGTAGGATTAGTCATGGCGCACTGGACAATAGGTGGGAAAAAGCTGCAGCGGCCCTTCGTCAGATGATCGCCACGTCCCAAAACCAATGGATTCAACGGTTTTCCGTCGGCTATAGCGCGTGAAACCCTTCCTCTCCGCCATCCTGCGAGATGCAACAGCCATCGATTCGCCTCCGATTCGGTGGCAACAGGCCAAAAACACGTCGATTTCGCTCAGTGCGGGCCTTGGAGGCGCCGCCGAGGTTAACGAATTCTTTCGCCGCCCCCTCAAATCGTGTCATTTGTGCAACATCGCGGGGGATAGAGCGGCAAACGCACCGCCGCGCTGCTGATCTCGATTGAACTGGAAACCGGCTTGCGTAATGTCATGATCGAAGAAGGGGCGTGACGGCGCGTCTTTTTCGGCCATAGGGGATGGGGCAGGGAACGCTGTCCTTCAGCAAAAAGTACCCAGACCCGCTTACCAACTTTTGACT
>SCRB01000207.1 GCA_004299545.1 Rhizobiaceae bacterium | reverse complement strand
ATCCTGGCCGCTGGCCTGGAGGATGAGACCGAGTGCCGAGCGCGACAGCCCGAAAAGGATGATGGCGCAGATCACCATGAAGCCGAGAGCGTACCAGTAATTGACATTGGTATCGATCGACAGGACGTCATTCACCGTCATGCCGATCTCGCCGCCCGTGAAATGGGCGAAGATCACGATGACGTTCTGCAGGAGGAGCACCGCGACCAGCGTTACCAGGCCGAAATAGGGGCCGCGCATCCTGAGCGCCGGGACCGCCAGGAGCAGCCCCCCGATCAGGGCGACGAACGTGCCGCCGATCATGGCGAGCGGGATGTTGAAGCCGGCATTGTTGAGGAGCGCGGCCGCATAGGCGCCGAGGCCGATGAGGAATGTGGGACCGAAATTGACCTCTCCGGCAAAGCCGAACAGCAGGTCCCAGGCCATGGAGAAGACGCCGTAATAATAAGCGACCGTCAGGATGCCGAGGATATAGCCGGACACCCACAGAGGCAGCAGCGCCGCGACCACGACGGCGATAACGGCAAACCAGAAGAGCGGCGAGTGTAGGATTTTCGTCATCTTGACCTCCTCCCACGGGATTCCCGCCCGTGGAAGACGCGATTGCCTGTGTGGTGGTTATCCCTCGTCATTATCGCCGCCCCAAAAGACCCTGCGGCCGCACATAGATGACCAGGACCAGCAGGAGGAGGGCGGGGATCGGCCTCAGTGTCGGCGCGATCAGATAGGCGGTGATGGTTTCGAGATAGCCCACGATGTAGGCCGCCACGAGCGAACCGGACACGCTGCCGAGGCCGCCCAGGACGACGATGGAAAAGGCGCTTGCCGTAAGATCGCCGGCATTCGTCGTCCCGACGCCCAGGAAGGATGCCAGCAGGACGCCGGCAAGGCCGGCAAGCACACCGTAGATCGTCCAGACGAGAAGATAGATTTGCGACAGTTCGAAGCCGAGAAGGGTGAGTCCGCGAGGATTCATCGACGCGGCGAGCAGGGATTTCCCGATCCGGGTCTTATTGACGAGCAGCCACAGGAGCCCGATCACGACCCAGCACACAACGGCGATCATGATCTCGTTGGTCGGTGTCCTCACCCCCGCTATGCGGGTCACGCCGCTGATCAGCGGCCGCATGGTGATCGGATTGTCGCTGAACAGGAATGCCATGCCGTCCTGGATCATGATGCCGAGCAGGAGTGTGCCTGTCAGAACGAAGATTTCCGTTTCTTCATGTGGGATGGCCCGTGACCGCTGGATCGGCCGCACCACGCAGAAATAGGTGATGAAGGCTGTCACGACGCCGGCAAGAATGCCGACCAGCGTTCCGAGATAGGTGCCGAGGCCGAGTTCTCCGGCCGAATACCAGCCGATGAGTGCCGCGACCACCATGATGCCGCCATGGGCAAGGTTGAGCACGCCCGACACGCCGAAGATGAGCGTGAAGCCGAGAGCGCCCAGCGCGTAAAGAGAACTGATCGCGAAGCCGTCGACCAGTATCTGTAATGCCAGCATAATTCCTCCCCATCTCCCGGCGGCAAGCCCCCCAGCCAGCCACCTTTTGCCCGATCTTGCGGGCTTTTGATTTCGAAGACAGTTCGGGCCGCGAAAGGCAGTCTATGCGTTCGCGGCCCTTTTTTCGATGAAGGTGCGTTAGTTGGACGCCAAAGGCAGCTTGACGAAGGACGGGAATTTTATCTTTGCCTTCGCCACGTTAGCCGGCCAGACCGGAACCTGCTTGCCGTCCTGCCACTGGATGAACAGGCCCGTCACCAGACCCGGTCCATATTTCAGGGCATGGGTGTATTCGCTGTCCTTGCCGTAGAACTGGATGCGGCCCTGGGTGCCGACCAGGTCGGTCTTCTCCATCGCCGCCACCATCTTGTCGGGATCGGTGGACTTGGCGCGCTTGATCGCATCCGCGATGACCTCGATGGCATCATAGGAAGCGTAGCCGTCATAGGCCGGCGTTGCGCCGAACTTCTTCTGGTACGCGTCGGCGAAAGGAATCGTCTTCGGCGACAGGGCCACGCCCGGAGTGGCTGCCGTATAGGTCAGCACACCCTCGGCGGCGCCGTTGGTATCCTTCCAGAACGTGCTGGTCGTCGCCTGCGAACTCTGGCCAGACATTGGGATCGGCACCTGCTGGTCATGCCACTGCACGGTCGGTTGCACACCGACATGGCTGATGCCCGTCTCGATGACGTCCGGGTGCTCGCCCTCGATCTTGTTGAAGATCGGCGTGAAGTCGGTCGTATCGGGATTGAAGCGGATATGATCCACCACCTTCAGTCCGGCCTTGGGCAGGCATTTGGCATATTCCGCGTCGAGCGGCGTTGTCCAGGCAGCGTCCTCGCTCATGATCGCGGCCGTCTTCATATGGAATTTATCGACCAGTTCGTCCTTCGAGAATGCACAGATCGCATCGGCGAGGAAGGCGGAATTGACGTAGCCGTGGAAGGTGTACTTGTTCTTGTCGTAATTGTCGTGGACGTTCTTGGAGATCAGCGTGCTCGCTGCGCCAGGCGTGATGAAGGGCGTGTGCAGTCTGGCCGCCCAGGGCTCGATGGCAAGCGCCACCTCGCTGATATAGCTCGCCACGACGGCGACGACGTGATCCTGCTTGACGGCGCGCTGGAAGGCGCGGACGGCATCGGTGGCCGAGGAGTGGTCGTCATAGGTTATGATCTGGATCTTGCGGCCGTCGATGCCGCCCGCCTTGTTGATATCATCGGCGGCGAGTTGCGCCGCCTTGGTGATCGATGCACCGGCAACGGCGGATTCTTCGCCGATGACGCCGATCTTGATCGGGCCGCTGTCAGCGGCAAATGCGGGCACAGCGAACCCGAACGCGCCCAGCATTGCCGTGCCGGCCATGAAGGCGGTCAGGTTTTTCCTCCTGAGTTTCATTGTCATTCCTCCCAGAATGTTTCTGTTTGATCGATAGCGGCCGAGATATTTCAGGTTTCAAGGACCCGGCCGCGCGCACTATTCCCCACCCTTTCCAACATGGCAATCCACCGCGGCGGATTATCCGCAAACGAGTAGGAAACGAGAAATCCATCCGCGCGCCGGCACTGGCCAGCGATCTGCGCCGGCGCACGATGACAACTGCCGAGAGCTGGCAGTCGCCTGCGGCATCAGTTCGACGACGCTTCGTTCAGCTTGACGAAGGACGGAAAGGCGACCTTCACCTTCGCCACCGAATCCGGCCAGATGGGCACCTGCTTGCCGTGCTGCCACTGGATGAACAGGCCCGTCACTAGGCCTTTCCCGTATTTCAGGGCGTGGGTGTATTCACTGTCCTTGCCGTAGAACTGGATGCGGCCCTGGGTGCCGACGAGGTCGGTCTTTTCCATCGCTGCCACCATCTTGTCGGGATCGGTGGACTTGGCGCGCTTGATCGCGTCCGCGATGACCTCGATGGCGTCATAGGACGCATAGCCGGAATAGGAGGGGGTCGCGCCGAAGCGCTTTTCATACGCCTTGGCGAACGGAACCGTCTTCGGCGTCAGCGCGACGTCCGGCGTTGCCGCGGTATAGGTTATGATGCCGTCCGTGGCGCCGTTGGTGTCCTTCCAGAAGGTGTTGGTGCTCGCCTGTGCGCTGATACCCGCCATCGGGATCGGCACCTGCTGCTCGTGCCATTGCACGGTCGGCTGTACGCCGACATGCGCCATACCCGTCTCGATCACGTCCGGATGCTTGGCTTCGACCTTGTTGAAGAGGGGCGTGAAATCGGTCGTATCGGGATTGAAGCGGATATGGTCCACCACCTTCAGTCCGGCCTTGGGCAGGCATTTGGCATATTCCGCGTCGAGCGGCGTCGTCCATGCGGCATCCTCGCTCATGATCGCGGCCGTCTTCATGTGAAGCTTGCCGGCCAGAACGTCGTGCGAGAAGGCACAAACGCCGTCGGCTTGGAACGCCGAATTGATGTAGCCGTGGAAGGTGTATTTGTTCTTGTCGTAATTGTCGTGGACGTGCTTGGAAATCTCGGTGCTCGCCGCGCCAGGCGTGATGAAGGGCGTGTGCAGCCTTGCCGCCCACGGCTCGATGGCGAGCGCCACCTCACTGATATAGCTCGCCACGACCGCGACGACATGATCCTGTTTGACGGCGCGCTGGAAGGCACGCACCGCGTCCGTCGCCGAGGAATGGTCGTCATAAACGATGACTTCGACCTTGCGCCCGTCGATGCCGCCCGCCTTGTTGATGTCGTCAGCGGCAAGTTGTGCCGCCTTGGTGATCGATGCGCCGGCAATGGCGGATTCCTCGCCGATGACGCCGATCTTGATCGGGCCGCTCGTTGCCGCAACGGCGGTCCCCGCCGATCCAAGCACCCCGAGCGCCACGCCTCCGGCCAGAAGGCCAAGGAGTTTTCTCGTGCCAGCTTTCATATCGCTCCTCCCAGAACGTTCGAGTAAGGTTTCTGAGGAGGGGCCGGTCGCCTCCCGCCGACACTCTCCAAAAGGAGTATTCCCCACTGAAAGCGTGATGGCAACGCATTAATCAATTTTCTTGATTAAAGCCGGTTTCCGAATTTCGGTTCCCGCCGCGGGCGAGGTCCTTCAGCCGATAGATCGCTTCGAGCGCGTCGCGCGGCGTCATCTCGTCGGGATGAAGCGCGGTAACGGCATCGTTCAGTGCACCGCCCGTATTCGCCTTCGGCTTCGCTGCCCGCTGTTCGACGGCGGCGGAAAAAAGCGGCAGGTCGTCGACGAGGCGGTTGGCTTTTCCCGAGACTTCTCCTTCCTCCAACTGGGTGAGAACGGCGCGGGCCCGCTCCACGACGGCGGGCGGCAACCCTGCGAGTCGAGCCACCTGGACGCCGTAGGAGCGGTCGGCGGCGCCGCGCGAGACCTCGTGCAGGAAGATGACGTCACCCTCCCATTCCTTTACCCGCATGGTGACGTTGTGAAGACGCGGCAGCTTTTCCGCCAGCGCCGTCATTTCGTGGAAATGCGTTGCGAAGATCGCCCGGCAGCCGTTCTGTTCGTGCAGATATTCGACTGCGGCCCAGGCGATGGACAGGCCGTCGAACGTCGCGGTGCCGCGGCCGATCTCGTCGAGGATGACCAGCGCCCGCTCGCCCGCCTGGTTGAGGATGGCGGCCGTCTCGACCATCTCCACCATGAAGGTCGAGCGGCCGCGCGCCAGATCATCCGATGCGCCGACGCGGCTGAAGAGCCGGTCGACCACGCCGATATGTGCTGATTTGGCAGGCACGAAGGACCCCATCTGCGCCATGACGGCGATCAACGCATTCTGGCGCAGGAAGGTCGATTTGCCGCCCATATTGGGGCCGGTCAGAAGCCAGATCGCGCCACACTTGCCGCCTTCTTCAGGCGAAAGGTCGCAATCATTGGCAACGAAAGGCTCGCCCGCCTGGCGCTTCAGCGCCCGTTCAACGACCGGATGGCGGCCGCCCTCGATGTTGAAGGCGAGGCTTTGGTCGATCTTAGGCCGGCAGAAATTCTCGGCTTCCGCCATGAGCGCCAGGGCCGCCGAAACATCGAGAATGCCAAGCGCCCGAGCGCCGGCGCGGATCGCATCGGCGTTTTCGACAGCTTCGGCAGTCAGCCGCTCGAAGACGGCAATCTCGATTGCAAGCGCTCGGTTGGCGGCATTGGCGATCCTGGTTTCGAGGCCGGCGAGTTCGGTCGTGGTGAAGCGCATGGCGCTCGCCATGGTCTGGCGGTGGATGAAGCGGGCACGCGCCGCATCGCTGCCGGTCATGACGGCCTGATGGTTCGCCGTGACCTCGATATAGTAGCCGAGCACGTTGTTGTGCCGGATCTTGAGCGAACGGATGCCGGTTTCCTCGGCAAGGTCCCGTTCCATGCCCGCGATGACGCGCCGCGACTGGTCGCGCAGCGCCCGCATCTCGTCGAGTTCGCCGTCATAGCCCGGCCGTGTGAAACCGACGTCACGCTTGAGGAGCGGCAGGTCGTCGGCGAGCGCCCGGTCGAGATGGCCGGCGAAGGCGTTGGGCATCGCCCGCAATGCTTCGCGTGCCGCTGCGAGTTCCTCGGGCAGATCGGCCGCGTCGAGAAGTGCCGCGATATCACCCGACGCGGCGAGGCCCGCCGCCAGAGCACCGAGATCGCGTGGGCCGCCGCGGTTGAGCGCCAGGCGGGAAAGCGCGCGCGGCATGTCCGGAACGCCTTTGAGGGCTGCTCTGAGTGTCTCGCACAGCGCCGGCTCGGCGATCAGGTGGGAGACGGAATCGAGCCTTATCCCGATCGCTGCCGGATCGACGAGGGGGGCCATGAGGCGTTCGAAGAGGAGCCTCGCGCCGCCGCCGGTAACCGTCCGGTCGATGGCTTTGAGCAAGCTTCCCTCGCGACTTCCCGAAAGGGTCCGCACGAGTTCCAGATTGGCGCGGGTCGCCGGGTCGATGAACAGCGTTTCGCCGGCCGCTTCCCGCTCGGGCCGTGCCAGCGGCGGTCTCTCGGCCTTCTGCGTCTTTTCGACATAGGCGATCGCACCCGCCAGCGCGGAAAGTTCGGCGCGGCTGAACTGGCCGAAACCGTCCGCCGTCGCGACGCCGAAATAGCGGGCGATACGGTCCTCCGCATTGGCCGAATCGAACAGCACCGCAGGCTGCGGGTTGGCCACGCGGCCGAGCACGTCGAAGACGGGACGCAGCGCCGGATCGTGGAATACGGGATCGGCGACGACGAGTTCGCGCGGATCGATGCGCAAAATGTCGGCCAGAAGCCTGTCGGTCGAACTCTCCGACACGCGAAAAGTGCCGGTCGAGATATCGATCCAGGCAAGGGCCAGATGGCCTGCACCGTCCGCTCCGCCGTCGCGGGAGCCGGTCCCTGCCTTCACCCTGCCGAGCGCCATCAGGAAGTTGGATTCCGATGGTGCCAGGAGTTTCTCTTCGGTAATGGTGCCGGGCGTCACCAGCCGCACCACGTCGCGGCGTACCACCGATTTCGAGCCGCGCTTCTTCGCTTCGGCCGGATCCTCGATCTGCTCGCATACCGCGACCCGGTGGCCGAGGGCGATCAGCTTCTGCAGGTAGTCGTCTGCGGCATGGACCGGCACGCCGCACATCGGAATGTCCTGGCCCTGATGCTTGCCGCGCTTGGTCAGCGCGATGCCGAGCGCCCGGCTGGCGATTTCCGCATCGCCGAAGAACATCTCGTAGAAATCGCCCATGCGGTAGAAGAGCAGCGAATCGGGATTTGCCGCCTTGATCTCGATATACTGCTCCATCATCGGCGTCGCACCGGCGGCGCTGGCGGGCGTCGCGGCTGTGGTCACGTTCCTGGCCATGCTCTCGTCGTTCATGGCGAAAGACCTTTTTGATTGACAGAGACTTTCCTGATTGGCGATTCCGGTCGTGAAAGTGTAGCCTTATTAGTGTTGCTCCACAAAAGAAGAGCGCGGAAAGTTCCGGGAGGGTACGTTGGACGACAGGACGACCGTGAAGAACTCGGAAGACGGCGGGCCGTCGGTGAGCGACCAGGAGGCGCTCGATTTTCACGCCGCTGGCCGTCCGGGCAAGCTCGAAATCAACGCCACCAAGCCGATGGCGACCCAGCGCGACCTTTCGCTCGCCTATTCGCCCGGTGTCGCGGTGCCGGTGCGCGCGATTGCCGAAGAGCCGAGCCGGGCCTTCGATTATACGACGCGTGGCAACCTCGTCGCGGTCATTTCGAACGGCACGGCGATCCTCGGCATGGGCAATCTCGGCGCACTCGCCTCCAAACCGGTAATGGAGGGCAAGGCTGTCCTATTCAAGCGTTTCGCCGACGTCGATTCGATCGATCTCGAAGTCGATACGACGGATGTCGACGAATTCGTCAATTGCGTCCGCTATCTCGGCCCCTCCTTCGGCGGCATCAATCTGGAGGACATCAAGGCGCCCGATTGTTTCATCATCGAGCAGCGCCTGCGCGAATTGATGGATATACCCGTTTTCCACGACGACCAGCACGGTACGGCCATTATCGCCGCGGCGGGCCTGATCAACGCGCTCGACCTGACCGGCCGCGACATGAAGACGGCCAGGCTTGTCTGCAACGGCGCCGGATCGGCCGGCATTGCCTGCATCGAACTCCTGAAAGCCATGGGCTTTCCCCACGACAACATCATTTTGTGCGACACGAAGGGTGTCGTCTATCAGGGCCGCACCGAGGGCATGAACCAGTGGAAATCGGCACATGCGGTCAAGACCGAACATCGCACGCTCGCCGAAGCGATCGAGGGCGCCGACGTTATCTTCGGCTTGTCCGCAAGGGGCGCATTGACGCCAGACATGGTGCGCTCCATGGCGAAGAATCCGATCATCTTCGCCATGGCCAATCCGGACCCGGAGATTACACCCGAGGAAGTGGCCGCCATCCGGTCGGACGCCATCATGGCGACGGGGCGTTCGGACTATCCGAACCAGGTGAACAACGTTCTCGGCTTTCCCTATATCTTCCGCGGTGCGCTCGATGTTCGCGCCACCACCATCAACGAGGCGATGAAACTGGCCGCGGCCGAAGCGCTTGCCGCGCTGGCGCGCGAAGACGTTCCCGACGAGGTGGCCGCGGCCTATCAGGGAACGCGGCCGCGCTACGGGCCTAATTACATCATCCCGGTTCCTTTCGATCCGCGCCTGATTTCCTCGATCCCGCTGGCGGTCGCGAAGGCGGCGATCGATTCGGGCGTCGCGGGCCGCCCCATCCTCAACTTCGATAAATATGCGCAGGAGCTTTCCGCCCGCCGCGATCCCATGGCCTCGACGCTGCAGCGTATCTACGACCGGGTGCGACGCCGCCCGAAACGCGTCGTCTTCGCCGAAGGCGAGGAGGAACAGGTCATGCGCGCGGCCGTCTCCTACGCCAATCAGAAGCTCGGCACGGCGATCCTTGTCGGCCGCGACGACGTGATCCGCGAGAATGCGCGCGACGCCGGCATCGAGATCGACCGTCCGGGACTGGAGATCATCAACGCGCGGCTGTCGCGCCGAAACGGCATCTATACCGATTATCTCTACGAGCGGCTGCAGCGGCGCGGCTTTCTTTTCCGCGACTGCCAGCGCCTCATCAACAACGATCGCAACCACTTCGCTGCCTCGATGGTGGCCGTGGGCGATGCCGACGCCATGGTGTCTGGCCTGACGCGCAATTATTCCGACGTGCTCGACGATGTTTGCCGCGTCGTCGATCCCAAACCTGGCCATCGCGTCATCGGCGTCTCGATCGTGCTTTCGCGCGGCCGCACCGTGCTCGTCGCGGATACCGCCGTCCACGACATGCCCGATGCGGAGGAAATCGCCAATATCGCCGAGGAAGCGGCGGGGTTCGCGCGCCGCATGGGCTATGAGCCGCGTGTCGCGCTGCTCGCCTATTCGACCTTCGGCAACCCGCCCGCCGAACGCTCCGACCGCATCCAGGAAGCGGTGAAACTGCTCGACAGGCGGCGCGTCGATTTCGAATATGATGGCGAAATGGCGGCCGACGTGGCGCTCAATCCGAAGCTGATGCGCCAATACCCCTTCTGCCGCCTGTCCGGGCCGGCGAATGTCCTCGTGATGCCGGCCTATCATTCGGCGTCGATCTCGACGAAGATGCTGCAGGAGATCGGCGGCTCGACCGTCATCGGTCCATTGCTGGTCGGTCTCAACAAGCCGGTTCAGATCGTCTCGATGAATGCGAGGGATAGCGACATCGTCAATATGGCGGCTATCGCCGCCTATCACGCCGGCTCATGAGGTTTGGAAACAGAGACGCCGTGGCGCCACGGCGTTGGGGAAAACCCCAAGCCTATGTTTTTGCTCGCGGACATTAAATTTTTGAAAGCCACGAAACCGACACCGTTTTGGCCATTTTCCCGCGCCATTTGACAGCGAGCCAGGATGAAACGGGCAAAAACGCCCAAAACCCGGCGCAAGGGACGAATTTAATGTTCAGGAGAGATGGTCATGTCGATCTTTGAAAGAAAGGATATGACGGAACGGTCGCAGCCTACGAGCAAACGGGCCCTGGGCCTTGCCGTTGCTGCCGCGTTTGCTTTCGGCGGTACGATGATGCTCGCGACGGCTCCGGCCGAGGCGCATTACTGGCATCGTGATGGCGGAGCGGTTGCCGCTGGCGTCCTCGGCGGCCTCGCGCTCGGCGCCGTCGTTGGTTCGGCGCTCGCCGAGCCGCCTCCGCCGGTCGTCTATGAGGAAGGGCCGGCCTATCCGGTCTACGCGCCGCGCTACGTTGTCCACAGGTACCCCTCTTGCGAGAATTTCCGCCGCGTCGACTGGCGCCGGCATCTATGGATTGACGATTTCGGCCGCGCGCATCCCTGCGACTGAGTCCCTGACGGGCCTTGATCCGGTGGCGCGGATGATTCCGCGCCGCCGCCCCGCTCGTCACGACGCTCTATTCGTCCTCGACCACCCTGAGCCGCAAATGGCCCGTCTTTGAACTTGCTGTCCCTTGCGCCGCCGCAAGGTGCGCCTCTTCGCTGTCGCCGCCGCCTTCGCCGCCATCGTTCACCTCCAGCGCTCCGATCTTCTCGCCACGCCTGGTGATTTTCTCCGTCGAAGTCAGGATTTGCTCGATGTCCTTCTGGGTCAGGGAAAAATGGCCCTGAAGCTTGCGCACGCGGTCGTCGAGCCGGTTGACGTCCTCCATCATGCGCAGCACCTCGCCCTGGATCAGGTGTGCCTGCTCGCGCATGCATGCGTCCTTCAGCACGGACTGGATCACCTGGATCGACAGCATCAGCAGGGATGGCGACACGATGACGATGCGCAAGCGGTGCGCACGCTGGACGAGTGCTTCGAAATTCTCGTGGATCTCGGCGAAGATCGATTCGGAAGGCACGAACATGAAGGCCGTGTCCTGCGTTTCGCCGGGCAAGAGATATTTCCCGGCGATATCGCGGATGTGGACTTCGACATCGCGGCGGAAGGCCTGCGCGGCGCGGCCTGGATCCCCGCCGTCGCCTTCCGCGGCGCTGCGGATGGCGTTCCAGGCTTCCAGTGGGAACTTCGCGTCGATGACGAGCGACGGGGCGCCGTTCGGCATCTTCACCACGCAGTCGGGGCGGCTGCCGTTCGATAGCGTCGCCTGGAACTCATAGGCGCCCGTCGGCAGGCCGTCCGCGACGATCGCTTCCATGCGGCTCTGTCCGAAGGCGCCGCGCGTCTGCTTGTTGGAAAGGATCGCTTGCAACTGCACGACCTGGCCAGCGAGCGACTGGATGTTGTTCTGCGCGCTGTCGATGACGGCGAGGCGCTCCTGCAGCTTGACGAGATTGTCATGCGTGGCACGCGTCTGCTCGCTCATCGACTGGCCGAGGCGGCTGGTCATGCCGTCGAGCCGTTCCCCTATCGCCCTGGTAAGCTCCGCCTGCCGAGTTCCGAAGACTTCCGCCAGCGTCCCCAGCCTGCCCTGCATCTCGGCCTGCGCCTTCAGTATGCCTTCCATGCGAGCTTCCGCGTCGCGGGAACGCATCGTCGCTTCTTCGGCGACTTCAAGGCGGATACGCGACGCGCGCCGCGAGGACAGCGCAATCAATGCGGCAATCAGCAACAAGACGATCGGGATGGCGGCGAACAGTTCGCCGAATGTCACGGAACTTGCCCCGAGACGCAGCGCGGGGTCGGAGAAGGAAAGGCTGGATGCGTCCATTCGGCCATCATAAGTGATTCGGCCCGACTGAGAAGATCAAAACGTGAACAATTCCGCAATATGAGGCAGGAATGTCCCGGTTGACGCTTCGCCGGTGACGGATTACCTGAAAGTCATGACTGTCAGACCCTTGATTATCCTTCCCGACCCCGTCCTGAGGCAGGTTTCGAAGCCCATCGAACGCGTCGATGAGGGCATTCGGAAATTTGCCGGCGATCTCCTGGAAACCATGTATGACGCGCCGGGGATCGGCCTCGCCGGCATTCAGGTCGGCGAACCGCTCAGGATGCTGGTGATCGATCTCGCCAAGGAAGGTGAGCCGAAGGCGCCGCAGATATTCATCAACCCGGAAATACTGGCGCAAAGCGACGAGCGCTCCGCCTATGAGGAGGGGTGTCTTTCCATTCCCGATTATTACGCGGAGGTCGAGCGTCCGGCGCGGGTGAGGGTCAAATATGTC
>SCRB01000206.1 GCA_004299545.1 Rhizobiaceae bacterium | reverse complement strand
GATGTCGGCACCGGCAGCGCCCGCGCCGGCATTCTCGACCGGCAAGGCGGGCTGATCGGCCGCGCCACGCATCCGATCCTGATCAATCGACCGGAACGCGATTTCGCCGGACACGATTCGGAAGACATATGGCGCGCGGTCTCCGCTGCCGTTCGGGGGGCCTGCGAAAACGCTGCCATCGGCGGAGAAACCATTCGTGGCATCGGTTTCGATGCCACCTGCTCGCTTGTCGTGCGCGACAGGCAAGGCGCGCAACTGCCGCTCTCGCCCGATGATGCGCATTGCTGGGACACGATCGCCTGGTTCGACCATCGTGCCCTCGCCGAAGCCGACGAGTGCACCGCGTCGGGCCACGCCGTGCTCGATACGTCAGGCGGGGTGGTGTCGCCGGAAATGCAGATACCGAAGCTGATGTGGCTGAAGCGCAACCTGCCCGCCACATGGAAAAATGCCGGCTATTTCTTCGACCTTACCGATTTCCTGACGTGGAAGGCGTCCGCATCGCCGGCGCGGTCGCAATGCACGCTTGCCTGCAAATGGACCTACCTTGCGCATGAGGATGGCTGGCAGCAGGATTTCTTCGCGGCTATGGGTGTTCCCGATCTGCTGGAGCGCGGCCGGCTGCCGGCTCAGGCCAGCCAGCCTGGCAGCTTTGTCGGAACGCTCCTGCCGGAGGCGGCG
Source organism: Rhizobiaceae bacterium (assembly GCA_004299545.1). Classification (GTDB taxonomy): domain Bacteria; phylum Pseudomonadota; class Alphaproteobacteria; order Rhizobiales; family Rhizobiaceae; genus Mesorhizobium_L. Next base: position 2,653 of record SCRB01000206.1, on the reverse strand, counting down.
CAGGCCCTGGGGCTTTCGTCCGAATGCCGGGTCGGCGCCGGGCTGATCGACGCCTATGCCGGGATGCTCGGCGTGGTGGGAGGATCGGCCAAAGACGAGCAGGCGACGGGGCGCCATCTTGCACTGATCGGGGGAACGTCGAGCTGCCTCATGGCGATGACGCGCGAGCCGCGCCGCTTCCCGGGTGTGTGGGGCCCCTATCTCGGTGCGGTGCTGCATGGATTGTGGGTGAGCGAAGCCGGCCAGTCGGCAACAGGGGCGCTTCTCGACCATGTCATCCGCTGGCATGGGGCGGGAGGCGTGCCCGACAGCGCAATGCACGAGCGGATTGCCGGGCGCGTCCGGGAACTGCGAGCCGAAGAAGGCAGCGGTTTCGCCAACCGCCTCCATGTGCTGCCCGATTTCCATGGCAACCGCTCGCCTCTTGCCGATCCGCATGCGCTTGGCGTCGTCAGCGGGCTGGCGCTCGATTCCTCCTTCGACAGCCTCTGCCGGCTCTATTGGCGCACCGCGGTCGGGATCGCGCTCGGCATCCGCCATATCCTCGATGTCCAGAAAGAAAGGGGCTATGTGGCCGATACGCTCCACGTCGCGGGCGGCCACGCCAGGAATCCGCTCCTGATGGAGCTTTATGCCGACGCGACGGGCTGCACGATCGTCGAACCCGTGGTCGAAGACGCGACATTGCTCGGAGCCGGAATGGTAGCGGCGACGGCGGCGGGGCTTTATCCGGATCTCGCATCGGCCGCAGCCGGCATGGGACGAAAGGGCAGGGAACTCAAACCCGATCCGCAAAAGCGGCAGGCGTTCGATCGGGATTACCGCATCTTCCTTGAAATGCAGCGCCAGCGGCAGGTGCTCGACCGCATGGAATGAGGCGGATTCACGCCTGTTCAACCCCTGCGGCCCGCATCTTCTCCGTCATGGCGGCAAGCGAGCCGCCGAGATCGATGGCGCGGCAGGCGTCCATCACCACGGTCGCGGCGAAGCCCGAACGCCGCGCGTCGAGCGCGGAATAGGCGACGCAATAATCCGTCGCCAGGCCGGCGAAGGTCAGCCGTTCGATGCCGCGCTCCCTGAGATAGCCGGCAAGGCCCGTCGGCGTTTGATGATCGTTCTCGAAGAAGGCGGAATAGGAATCGATCGCCCGGCGAAACCCCTTGCGGATGACGAGTTCCGCCTTTGCCCATTCGAGATCCGAGTGGAACGCGGCGCCGCTCGATCCCTGTATGCAATGGTCGGGCCACAGCACCTGCTCGCCGTAAGGCATGGCGGCCGTCTCGAACGGCTTCTTGCCTGGATGCGTCGAGGCGAAGCTCGAGTGGCCCGCCGGATGCCAGTCCTGCGTCAGGATGACATGCCCGAACTGGGCGATGAGGGCGTTGATCGGCGCGACCACGCGATCACCGTCAGCGACAGCCAGCGCCCCGCCCGGGCAGAAATCGTTCTGCACGTCTATGACGATCAGCGCCTCGCCGGCCATGCCGTTCTCCTTTCGCCTCTCCGGTTCGAGACAAGCCTGACCGCAAAACGATCCTTTGACAAGTTCCGGCGAGCGTATATCATTTGCATACGAATGAATTTGGCCGTGAAAGGCCGACAGTATGACCCGCTACGCAAAACCCGCCGATCTCAACGATGCGCTGGCGCTGCTCGCCGCCGACCGGTGGAAAATCCTTGCCGGCGGCACCGACTTCTATCCGGCACTCGGCGCACGGCCCTTGCGGGAAAACGTCCTCGACATCAACGGCCTTTCGGCGCTGCGCGGCATTTCAACGACCGGCAGCCATGTCGTGATCGGTGCACGAACCAGCTGGAGCGATATTATCAGGCACCGTCTCCCGCCCGCTTTCGATTGCCTCAAGGAAGCGGCGCGGGAGGTCGGCTCGGTCCAGATCCAGAATACAGGCACGGTCGCCGGCAATCTTTGCAACGCCTCGCCTGCCGCTGACGGCGTACCCGCCCTGATGGCGCTCGATGCGGAGGTGGAGTTGCGCTCGGCCGCGGGCGCGCGGCATCTCCCCCTGGCCGAATTCATCCGTGGCAACCGCAAGACCGCGCTTGCGCCGGGCGAACTGATGACCGCGATCCGTGTGCCCACCTCCGCAACGGCCGGCCATTCGGCCTTCGTGAAGCTTGGCGCGCGTCGCTATCTCGTCATTTCCATCGCCATGGCGGCGGCCCGCATCGTCCTCGCCGAAGGGCGGATCGCGGAAGCGGCGCTGGCGGTCGGCTCGTGCTCGGCGGTGGCCAAACGCCTGCCGGCGCTGGAAGCGGCCCTTGTCGGTCAGAAGGCCGATGGCGAACTCGGCGAGAGGATAGAGGCCAGCCATCTCGCGGAACTCACTCCGATCGGCGATGTTCGCGGCTCGGCCGAATACAGGCTGGTGGCAGCGCGCGAGATCCTTGCACGGGCCATCTGCAAGGCCGTTGGAGGAAACCGGCCTGAAGGGAGGATCGCCGCATGAATCCGGAGCGTGCCGAAATCGCTTTCGAGGTGAACGGCAGACCCGTCACCGTCACTGTTCCTCCCGTCCGGCGGCTCTCGGCTGTCCTGCGCGACACGCTTCATTTGACCGGCACCAAGGTCGGGTGCGATGCAGGCGATTGCGGTGCCTGCACGGTGATGGTCGATGGCGAACCTGTCTGCGCC
>SCRB01000205.1 GCA_004299545.1 Rhizobiaceae bacterium | reverse complement strand
GCCATGACAAAATTCTGCGACATGCTGCTGGGAAAACCACCTGTCGTGGCGAAACGCTTCAAACCCGCTATGCTGGAAGCGCGGACTGACGAAGCGCGGCGTCGCAGGCGGAACGATACCGACGGCTCGTCGCGCAGAGCGACCGAAACAAAGCGCAGACACTGGATGCACTGAGGCGTCCGATCCTCACGCGAGCGCGGAACGCGTATGTCGGAAATTCCGATAGGTCTACCATGCCCAGCCAGAACTTCAGGGTGCCTTTGGTGATCTACGACGACCGAGCAGGCTTTAGCCTGATCTCGTCGGTATCCCAGGCGGCTGATTTCCTGTTCGCCCATTGGGAGAGCATGACAGCCCGGCGTGGTCCGACGCCATGAACTGCTGCTCGAGCGTAAAATTGGGGACCGCCACGCCGGAGCAGGTCAGTTCCGCCTTCATCGCCGCAGTGACGGGCGCCGGGATCAGGATCGACTCCACGCTGCGCCTGTATTGACCTCGGCAATAGACCTTCTCGGCCTCAGATCGAGTGCCGTGACCGCCACGGAGCGTAGATGAACAACGTTGTCACCCTTCACGGCGAAAAACGCTGGAAGGCCGTCATCGACTATCGCACCGATGACGGGCCGAAGAGTGTTGAGCACTATTTCGAGGAGATTTCGGATCTCCATCTCATCATCGAGCACGGACCCGACTGGAATTTCCTCATCCGCTGTACGGTCACACTCAATCGACCCGACGATGGCGAAGAGCAGAACAGCACTGGAAAAGCGCTGCGACAGGAGCGGCTGTACTGACTTCCCAGCCTGATTGACGGGCCACTTTCCGCGTCACTTCTAGGGCGACCTTGCAACGGCTGACGCGAACGTCTGCAACTCCAGCTTGGATGCCAAAACCTGACTGGCCGCTTCCGGCCCCGGCTCTGCCGTTTGGCGAGGCTGAATGAACGGCAGGTTTTGGTGGTGCCGGAAGCCCGTCGAACGACGACAACGGCGTCGGCAGCTGCCATTTCTTTCATCGATGGGCCATCGCAAATCTGGAGAGAATTCGGGTCGCGCCTGCGGCAGCCGGCCTGCGCCGGCGCCGCGAGAGGTAGAGGGCGGAGGGAGGGTTCCTGACGGGTTTGGAGGTCCGGGGAGAGGCTCCGGGCCGCCCGTCATGGAGACCCTGACCATGGCAAAAAACGCCATTCAGAAGATCACCCTAAACCAGGCGGAAAACATCCCCTTCGACAAGCTGTTCCTGTCCCAGAAGAACGTTCGCCGGATCAAGAACGGCGTCTCGACCGAGGATCTCGCCGCCGACATTGCCCGCCGTGGCCTCATCCAGAGCCTCAACGTCCGTCCCGAGTTGAAGGATGGCGAAGAAACCGGCCGCTACGAAGTGCCCGCCGGTGGCCGGCGGTTTTCGGCGCTTCAGCTCCTGGTCAAGCGCAAGGAAATGGCGAAAACCGCGCCTACGCCCTGCATCGTTAACCGTTCCGGACAGACGAGTATGGAGGACGACTCGCTCGCCGAGAACGTCCATCGCGAAAACCTGCACCCTCTCGATCAGTTCCGCGCGTTCCAGACGCTCAGCGAGCAGGGGCTCGATACCGAGGAGATCGCCGCCCGCTATTTTGTTTCGCCGAACACGGTCAGGCAGCGGCTAAAGCTTGCCAATGTTTCTCCGAAACTGCTCGATCTCTACGAACAGGATGAGATCCGGCTCGAGCAGATCATGGCGTTTTCGATTTCGGAGGACCATGCCCGTCAGGAGCAGGTCTGGGAACGCATCTCCGATAACTCGCATATGCAGGAGCCCTACTATATCCGGCGCCTGCTGACGGAAACCACGGTCCGCGCCGATGATCGCCGTGCCGTCTATGTCGGCGCCGAAGCCTATGAGGCCGCCGGCGGCGTCATCCTGCGGGACCTCTTCGAACAGGACTCCGGCGGTTGGTTCCAGGATGCCGCCCTTCTCGAGCAGCTGGTCTTCGAAAAGCTGAAGGTCGACGCCGAGGCCATCCGCGCCGACGGATGGAAATGGGCCGAGGCGGCGATCAGCTTCCCCTACGGCCACACTTCCGGCATGCGGCGCGTCTATGCCGAACCGGAAGAGATGAGCGCCGAGGAAATCGCTCGGCACGATGTTGTCAAGGCCGAGTACGATGAGCTCGACGCCAAATACGCCGAGATGGAGGAAGCCGACGACGCAATCGAAAACAAGCTCGATGAGCTTGGCGCTGAACTCGACGCGTTCGCTGATCGGCCGTATGTCTACGACCCGGCACAGAAGGTCATCGCTGGCGCGTTCGTCACGCTCGGCGCCAACGGCCAGCTTCAGGTCGAGGCAGGCTTCGTGCGTCCAGAGGACGAACCGCGCGCGGAGACGGACGAGAATGATGAGGCGATCGGCGATGAGGGTCGCGACACGGCGGACGCCGAGGACGACGGCACCGGTGGCGTCACCGTCAACGGTCGGTCTTTGAACGGCGCATCCGAAGCGGCCGAGGAGCCCGAGGATGAAGGCATCAAGCCGCTGCCGGACCGCCTCGTCTTCGACCTGACCGCGCAAAAGACGCTGGCACTTCGCAATGCGCTGGCGAGCGACGTCGACATCGCCTTCGTTGCCGTTCTCCATGCGCTCGTACTGCAGGTGTTCTACCGGTTCGCGAAGGACAGCTGCCTCGAGATCAGCATGGTGAGCAACAGCTTCGGCCAGGTCCAGGGTCTTGCCGAGACGCCCTGGGCGAAAGAGATCGCCGAGCGGCATGAAGCCTGGGACAAGGACATGCCCGACAGCGACAGGCTCTGGGACTTTCTGCTCGGTCTCGACGAGGCGAGCCGCAAGGCGCTGTTCGCCCACTGCGCCTCGCTCTCGCTCAACGCCGTCGTCGAACCGTGGAACAGGCGTCCGGGCGCGCTTGCCCATGCCGACGTTCTCGCCGGCACGCTCGGCTTCGACATGGTCGAGGCTGGCTGGTCGCCGACGGTGGACAACTATCTCGGCCGCGTCACCAAGGCCCGGATCGTCCAGGCGGTGCGCGAAGCCCGTGGCGAGGATTCCGCGCAGTTGATCGACCACATGAAGAAGGACCTCATGGCGCGTGAGGCCGCGCGTCTTCTCGAAGGATCGGACTGGTTGCCCGAGCCGCTGCGCCTCGACGCCGACGACGCGGTTGCCGAAGGCGGTAAGCCCGTCGCCGGCGATGCGACGGACGAGACGGATCCCGACGGCGATACCGCCGAACTGCCGGCCTATCTCGCCGACGATACCGGCGCATCCGCCGATGAAGCGGCGACTGTCGACGGCGAGGATACTGACCACCTGCAGGCCGCCGAATAATCGGTCTTTCGCTCATCACCGGGCCCGGCATCACCGCCGGGCCCTTCCTGTTTTCCGACATGGAGAAAGCCGCAATGTCAGCCCACATCGTTTACGATTCAGCTCCTCTGGGAAGTGTCATCCGCTATTCCGATGGCGCTCCGAAGCCGCCGGAGCGTTTCAGGAAGAAGCTTGCCGCCTGGAAAAGCCGCAACAGCGTCGGCCGGCTGATCAAGAAGGAACCGCCGCGAGAACGGCCAACCTACAGTTCGCCGGCCTGTTTCACCCTGCACGAGGGCGATTTCGGCCAAGCGGGCATCATCGTCCTCTCGGTGCGCCGCACATACTCGGTCGAAAGCGACCTGCGTTTCGAGATCGTCGAGCGTCCCGCGATCGGCATGGTTCGCGTCCTGCAGGATGTCGGCGACAGCCCGGAGCTTTTGCATCTCGCCCGAGATCGCGAGGCCGCCGAAAGTTGGCTCGCCAGCAACCGGTATAGCCGAGCTTATCTCGAAGAGGTCACCGCCGATGAGGTCGGCGCCGACGTCGTCGAGGGCCGCACGGCCGCCTGACCGTTTCATCCCTTAGGACCATCCACCTGCAGGTCCGGGAGCGCGCAAGCAGTCCCGGACATGTTTCGTTTCATGGAGATCGACATGTTCGACTGGACCAAAAGCTGCTCCTATGACGAGCAGCAGAAAAGACGTTTTCACTCGAACGCCCGCTCGCGGCTGAAGAAACTCGCCGCTGAGCTTCATCTGCCAGCCGGATCGTACGAAGTGCGTTCCAACAAGGCGGGCATCGCCGTCGCCGGTGAAGTGACCCTGCATCACACCGCCGTCTACATTCAGGTCGGCCAATTCGGCATGTCCTCGGGTCACGGCATCCTGATCCGTATCTGCAAGGGCCGCAAGGACTATACCGGCGGAGCCAACCACTTCGTCGCGCTCGCTATGCTCGACGACATCCCGGCACTCGCCGCGGCCGTCCGCGCCATCACCGGCGTTGGCCGGGATGCTGTGCATTCCCCGGATCGCCACGCCGCCTGAAGCCGCCACTCGGGGCACCGAAAGCCTGCGGCGCCACCGGTCTGTCCATGCCGCAGGCTGCCCCGTCCATCAACGTGAGGAAGGATCATCATTCACATGGCCAGACACAGAATCAGGATCATCCAGATCTTCAGGACCACGCGCAGCATCGAGATCGAGGTTGAGGCAGATGACGAGTATGACGCTCGCGAAGGGGTGTCCTCCGGCGCCATCGACACACCCGATTTCGACGATCCCCACTGGCAAACCGGCTGGGACCTTCGGAACGAGGAGGTGGAGCCGGCATGATCATCCACCTTGGATCCCGACCGGCCCTTACCGGCGATACCGGCCGCGCAAATCTTTTTCACCGATATGGGAACTCCCCGATGACTACGCTCGAAACCCGTCGTTTCGCCGTGATCTCCACCGCACATGTCTCGGAGACCACGGCCAAGCGGCTCGACAATACGCCGCCCAAGGACTGGCCCTGCCTCGGCGGGCCATACGGTGAATATGGCTGGTTCCTCTATGCCCATGACGAGAACGCCGGCGTCTGGCCGGACGTCATTCCCGACGAACTTTTCAAAGTCATGATCTGGGCCCGAAGACAAGGCTTTGGCTACATCCTGCTCGATTGCGACGCCGACGAGGTCGAGGAATTGCCTGTCTTCGACTGGTGACGCGCCAGCA
>SCRB01000204.1 GCA_004299545.1 Rhizobiaceae bacterium | reverse complement strand
GTGTGGTCGTACCAGCGCAACTCCTGCATGCGCTTTTCCAGGGGCTCGGCGACCTGATCCTGCATCTCCTGAGCCGTTGCCCCCGGCCACGCGGTGACGATGGTCATCTGCTTGATCGTAAACGGCGGGTCTTCTGCGCGGCCCAGTTTGAGGAAGGCGATGACGCCCGCCACGGAAATCAGGATGATCAGGAACAGCGTGACAGAGCGTTCGCGGACAGCGAGCGCCGAGAGATTGAAGCCGCTCACTGCAAGCCTCCACGTTCCACGATCTCGGCCGTCTGGGTGGCGACAGGCGAGGGCTTGACCTTTTCGCCGTCATGCAGCAAATGGGCGCCGAGTGCCACGACCGGGGTGCCGACATCGAGTTTGCCGCCGAAGCCGTCAACGCGCGCGGTGTCGTCGGTCAGGCCGAGCACTTTGACCGGACGCCATGCGACATGAGCCGGATTGCCGGTTACCACCCAGACGCCCGTGCCCTTGCCCGGATCGAAAACGGCACCGATCGGTACCTGCATCCCAGTCTGCGCAGAACTTTCGTTATCCGATATACGGATGGTGACCGTGGCACCGAGCGGCGCATGGGCAAGTGCGCCCTCGAGTACATATCGCGCCTCATAGGTGCGCGTCAGGGGATCTGCTGCGTTCGAGAGCTGTCGCAACTTCGCGGGTATGGCTGACTGATCTCGGCCGTACAGCGTGGCCTCGCTCCCGGAACCGATGGCCGGACGCAGCGTTTCAGGCAATTGGACGATGGCTTCGCGAGGGCCTGCGTGTGCAAGACGCGCCACGACCTGGCCCGCGCTGACAACCTGGCCGGGCTCGGCCAGCGTGTCCACGACGATGCCGTCGGCGTCGGCCAGCAATACGGCATAGCTCGATGCATTGTTCGCCACATCGGCCTGCGCCTCGGCCGCCTGGAGGTCGGCGCGGGCGGAATCGGCCGCCGCCTTGATCTGACCATAGGCCGACGCCGATACCGCGCCAGCAGCAACCAGGCCGCGATAGCGAGCTTCATCTTCAGAAGCCTGCCTCGCTCGAGCGCTGGCCGCGGCAACCGCCTCCTTCCGTGCGGCCGCATCCAGCCGCAGGTCGATCGGATCGATTCGCATGAGCACTTGGCCACGCTTGACCGTCTGTCCCGTATCGACCAGACGTTGCAACACCTTTCCGGCGACACGAAAACTCAAGTCGCTTTGAACTCGGGCACCTACGACGCCGGTGAATGAAAGCGACGCAGCGGGCGCCACCGTGACCGGTGCGATCCCGACCAGGGGAGCCTCGGTGCGCGGATCGGAAGCGTGTTTATTGCCGCATCCCGCAAGGGCGAGTAGCAACAGGCATATGACGGATGACGCAATGTGGCGGTGGCGCATGAGGTCCTTCCTCGCAAGACAGGACCTACATTTTTGTTCTAGTGACCAAATAAGTCAACAGTCACTATTCGATTTTCAGCCGATCATGGCGCCAGGCTGCGCAGAATCAGACTGGAAAGCTGAGCTGTGGCTTCGGCAGCGAGGTCGAGATTGTGCTGGAGCAAGAGCGGGTCGACGTAGGGACGCATCACCAGATAGATGGCGTTGGCGGTCTCGTCCAGAGGGGTTTTGCGCTCGAATTCGCCTGAATCACGACCTTCGACGATGATTTCCGTGATGCGCTGCTTGATATGTTCTTCATAGGCCTGCACTGAGGGCCATGGCCCGCTGGCCGCTGCGGCAGCAATGTCGTAGAGCTTGCGGTCGTGGAAAAACAGGTCGCTGCCGGCTTTCACAATCGCCCGGAACATTCGGCGCAAACGCTCGGATGCAGTGGAAGCATCGGAAATGGCCTCGCCCACTGCCGTCATGATCGTGCTCAGGCAGTCGGAACAGATCACTTCGCCGATCGCTTGTTTGGAACCGAAGAACTTGTAGATGTAGGCCTTGGAAAAGCCGATGGCTTTGGCGAGGTCGGAGACGGTCGTCTTCTCATAGCCGAAATGGCTGAAGTGCTCGGTTGCAGCTTTGACGATCTGGGTGCGGACGTCATGGTCCGACGGTCCCCGCTCTTGCGGGACGAAGGAAGGGGTTTTGTTCATGCCAAGAGCTTACCGCGGCAGAGGAATGTTGACAACGAGTGACCATATCGTAATATAGTCACCCCTCAACTACCGTCCCGAGAACACTCATGCTTCCCCGCCGTTCTCTCGCCCTTCTACTGTGCGCCAGCGTCATGGCCGGTTGCGCAGTGGGCCCGGATTATCGCCGGCCCGACGCACCGCTTCCAGCTCACTACATGGGGCAAACAGCGGTTGAACAACAACATGCGGCAAGCACGGTCGACCTCGCGACATGGTGGCAGGGCTTCAACGATCCACTGCTGTCGCACTTCGTATCGCTGGCCCTTGAACAGAACCTGGATCTGGCGCAAGCATCAGCACGTGTCACGCAGGCACGTGCCGCGCTCGGTGGCGCCGACGCCGCGCTGCTTCCTTCGGGCACCATCAGTGGATCGGCGGCCCGGGCACATCAATCGATAGAGACCCCGTTGGGGCAAGTACTCAATGCCACACCCAACTATGACCGATGGGGCAACGCCTATGAGGCAGACCTCGGCACAAGTTGGGAAATAGATGTCTTCGGAGGGCTGCGGCGCGGACGCGAGGCTGCATTGGCGGACTATCAGGCATCGGAAGCGGGCGTCGCTGCCACGCGACTGGAG
>SCRB01000024.1 GCA_004299545.1 Rhizobiaceae bacterium | reverse complement strand
TGAACGCCCGCGCCGCACTTACTCAATTTGCGTTGCCCAAGGGAAATCAGGAAACCCGCGCCCAGCGGCATAAACGTCAACGGAATTTCGAGCGGCGCGGCAATTTCATTGACCTGAAAACCATCGCAGCCGCACTGTTCAGTCGGTCATTTTCCCTGGCCACACTTGCCGATTTCTTGAAAACCCCGAACCGCAAGGCAGTTACCGAGGATCACGGCAAACGACTGACCCATGCCTATCTCGATTATGCCATGCAAGACACCCAGGTCACCTGGGAATGCTATGAAGCCCTGCAGGCGGAATTTACCCGTCACGATCTGAAAAGCACGACGATGGGCAAGGTCTTGAGCGAGGCAAGCCTCGGCAAAGCGTATCTGAAGGACATGGGAATAAAGCCGTTCCTCAAGTGCCAGCCGGATTTTCCGCCGGCCGTGCGTGGTCAAATCATGAGTTCCTATTTCGGCGGTCGCAGCGAAGTGCATATCCGCCGGGAAATTACCCAGGTGCTTTATTGCGATTTCCTGTCCATGTACCCGACCGTTTGCACGCTCATGAAGCTTTGGCAGTTTGTCATCGCCCAGGGCGTTGACTGGCGCGACAGCACGGCGGAAACGCAAGACATGCTTGGGAGCATATCGCCGGAGGATATGCAAAACCCCGCAACCTGGTCACGATTGCACACGCTCGTATGCCTTCGGCCCGAAGCACTGGTTTTGCCGATCCGGGCCAAATACGATGATGTCAGCCCGAACATCGGCGTCAATTATCTGACGGCTGAATTTCGGGTCTGGTACACTCTTGCAGATGTGATCGCCTCGAAATTCCTCACCGGGAAAACGCCGGTCATCGATCGAGCAATCACGTTTACGCCTCGGGAAATTCAAAGCGGCCTGAAGCCCATCAAAATAGCGGGTAATGAAAAATACGTCGTGTCGCCTCGCACGGACGATTTTTATTGCCGGCTGATCAATCTCCGCAATGAGGTCAAATCAGCCGCTAAGGATGCACCCGCAGCCGAAAAGGATAAGCTTGAGGCGACACAGCTGGCGCTGAAGCTGCTCGCCAATTCCACCAGCTACGGGATATTCATGGAATTGATCGCAAGCGCCGACGCCGATCATGAGCGGCTATGGTTCGGGATAGATGGCCAACCTCATGGCCTGGACCTGGCGGTTTCCGAAAAGGTCGAAGACCCCGGCCCATTCTTCCACCCCTTGCTTGGCACGCTGATCACCGGCGCGGCCCGTCTCATGCTTATCCCCGGCCTCGGACGCCATAGAGCCACGATCGAATTGCTGCAGGTCGCGTCAACCGGGCGTGGCGGTATGGTGAACAGGAGGATTTTCCCGGTTTCCCCTCCCGGCCGACGAAATGGCAGACGAGCACCTGTCCCGTCCGACCTCAGCAACCCTCTCAAGAAAGAGAAGCAGCGTGCCTGAAAATCATCGCGAAACCGGAGCCGTAAATACCCCGCCGATCACGATCCTGATCCGCGAGACGATCGTTCCCAGGACGCCGGAGGTAACAAGCCGCCACGTAATGGCGTTGGCTCACAAGACTGGCGAATGAGCCAGATGCGGAAACGCATTAATCCGGGGCTCGATCAGCGTCGGGCGACGCTTGATATTACTTCGCAGACAGCATCACCACTTGCCGGGCAGGCCTGCAGCAATTCTTTCAAATGATCAGGAGACCTGCTGCAACGGCCGCAGTTCCCCATAAAGCGACAGCGAAGATGGCTGCCGTCCACCGAAAACTCGCCACCGCCACTCAGATTGCCGCCGTGCTGTCCGGCGTGGCCGGGCTGATCAGCGTGCCACTGCTGGCAGGCTGATGAGGGGATCATCGCTTAATTGGCCGACGCTTTCCAGCGTCATGTAACGGGCTCGCTGGACGGCCCATTCATCGTTCTGTTCGAGCAGCAGTGCGCCGACGAGGCGCACGATGGCATCGTCGTTGGGGAATAGGGAACTGCCGACGTAGGCAGATGGTGCCGCAGACGCTTTAGCGTCGATGACACAGGAGCCAAATAGGTAAGAAACCAGCGACCCAGTATCAGTTTTGAGGAAGGCTGCGGGCTACGATGCGTGCGAGCCGGTCCGAGAAAGCTCTGGCATGCACCGGTTTGTCGCCGTCCAGAACGCGTGCTTCGTCATAGAGGAGATGCGCCGCATCCTCCTTGAAAGCACGGTCTTCCTTTCCGAGCTTCGCCAATGCCGCGATGCGCTCGTGGCGGGGATTGATCTCGAGGATCGGCTTGGCGGCCCTGTCGAGGCGTCCTGCCGCGTTGAGCAGGCGTTCGAATTGCCGGTCAGGCCCATGAGCCGGAGCGACCAGGCAGACGGCGCTTTCCGTCAGGCGATCGGAAGCCTTCACATCTGATACCGCATCGCCGAGCACCGTCTTGACGAAGGCGATGAACGTCGCAATTTCCGAGGATGTCTCGGGATCCGGCTTCGCCGCGTCGTCGAGCAAGGGAATCTCCGAAAGATCGGCTGCCCCCTGTGTCACCGATTTGAACGGCTTGCCCTCGTACTCCGGCGCGATCGTCGTCCAGAAGCTATCGACGGGCTCGGTCAAAAGCAGTACCTCAATGCCGCGTGCCTTGAAGCCTTCGAGTTGCGGCGAGGCTTCCAGGCGAGCCCGGTCGTCGCCGGTCATGAAGAAGATGGCCTTCTGCCGTTCCTTCATCGACGCGATATACTCGTCGAGGCTGCGCAGCGTCTCGCCAGAGACTGTCGACCGGAAGCGGGCCAGTTTGAACAATTGCTCGCGCCGTTCGAAGTCTTCGTAGAGCCCTTCCTTCAGGATCGTCCCGAAATTCTCCCATATTCTGCCGTAGGTTTCCGCCTCGGTCTCCGCCAGACGGGCAAGTTCGGTCAGAATGCGATTGGCCGCACCCTTGCGGATCGCCGCCAGAAGCGGACTTTCCTGGATCATTTCGCGCGAGACGTTGAGCGGCAGGTCGGCCGAATCGACGACGCCGCGCACGAAGCGCAGATAGCGCGGCAAAAGGTCGGCATCGTCGGTGATGAAGACGCGCCGCACATAGAGCTTCATGCGCCCCTTGCGGTCCTGGTCGAAGAGATCGAACGGGCGTGAGCCGGGGATGAAGGCGAGCACGCTGTATTCCTGCCGGCCCTCGGCGCGGAAATGAATCGTTGCGGCCGGTTCGTCATATTGGCCCGAAACATTGCGATAGAAATCCGTATGCTCTTCGGGCTTGATTTCGCTTTTGGGGCGCATCCACAAGGCCGTTCCGTCGGCTACTTCCTTCGGCGCGGCAGACGGTTTCTCGACCAGCGCGATCGGCACCGGGACATGCCCGGACTGTGACTTCACCAGCCGTTCGAGACGGAAGGCTTCGGTGTAGGACTTGGCATCCTCCATCAGATGAAGGACGACGCGGGTGCCGCGCTTCGGCGCCTCGTCAAGCGGCACCGAGCCGATCTCGTAAGCGCCTTTGCCATCGGATGACCAGCGCCAGGCCTCCTCGCTACCCGCCCGGCGGCAGATCACGTCGACCCTGTCGGCGACCATGAAGGCGGAATAGAAACCGATGCCGAACTGGCCGATGAGCTGTGTGCCGTCCACCGCCTTGCCCCCCTCCATGCTTTCCATGAATGCGCGCGTACCGGAGCGCGCAATGGTGCCAAGTGCCTCCGTCATTTCATCCCGGCTCATACCTATGCCGTTGTCTTCGACGGAAAGCCGCTTTTCGTCCGGATCGGCCGCTATCGTGATGTGCGGCTGCGCGTCGTCGCCCAGAAGCTCCGGATGGCTGATCGCCTCGTAGCGGAGCTTCTCGCAAGCGTCGGCTGCGTTGGAGATCAACTCACGCAGGAAGACGTCACGGTCGGAATAGACCGAATGCACCATCAGGTGCAGGAGCCGCGCGACATCCGCCTCAAACGTTTTCGTTTCCGCGTCTTTCGTATCCGTCGTCATTTCAAATCACTGTCTTGTTGCTGCTTGTCTATTGGATCGGCTTGAATTTCTAAGGACGGCCTGCTGTAAGGCAATAGCGGCCCCGTTTCAAAATGCGAGTCGGTAGGATCATCCGATGTGGTGCGCCTCGATGAGTTGAAATGAGGCTGCGGGCGCGCTCATGTCAGGCACCAGTATGTCGTTGCGTCGTGCGAATGCGACGAGAGCCGCACGCACCGTTTCCGGATCGACCTCACCCGC
>SCRB01000023.1 GCA_004299545.1 Rhizobiaceae bacterium | reverse complement strand
GCTCGAATAGCAGCGGAAATGCGGCGCGGAAAGAAAAGCGGCCAGTTCCTTCGCGATGACCGTATCCCTGACGGCGACCGTGACCGCCGTCGGCAAGGCCAATGCGACATCGCGGGCGAAGCTCGGCCCCGAAAGAGCGCCGATTGTGTTCTCCGGAAAGAATTCCGCCGCGATCGCCGAGGGCAAAAGCCCGCTCGACGCTTCGATGCCCTTGGCGCAGATGACGATCGGAACGGCCGGCGCGATCCGGCCCGAAAGCATGGCAAACAAGTCCCGCAAGGTTTGCGCCGGCACCACGACCAGGATATGGGACGCGCCCGTCAGCGCAGCGTCGAGGTCGTCTGTCGCCTTTAGCCGCCGGTCGAGGACGATGCCGGGCAGATAGCGGCGATTCTGGCTGTGCCGAGCGATTGCCTCGACCGTGGCCCTGTCCCGCGCCCATAAAAGCGCGTCATGGCCGGCGACGATCATGGTCTGCGCCAGCGCCGTTCCCCAGGCGCCGCCGCCGATCACCGCAACCTTGGCGCGTCCGGTCATGCCTTGGCGCCTCTCCTGCCCGCGCCGATCAGGGGTGCCGCGGTCTCGTCGAGCGGCCAGCGCGAACGCGGAACGGCCGTCATGCCGTCTTCCGATCCGCTCAAACCCGCCCGCAGCCGCTCAAGGCCGGCCCAGGCGATCATCGCCGCATTGTCGGTGCAAAGGCTGAGCGGAGGCGCGACGAAGTCGAAGCCTTTTTGCCGACAAAGCTGTTCGAGTTTTGCGCGGATCGCCGTATTGGCGGCGACACCGCCGGCGACAACGAGCGAGGAGCGGGCGATGGAAGGGAATTCGTCGCGGAAGCGGGAAAGGCTGCGTCCGACCCGCTCTTCCAGCGTGTCCACGACCGCCTGCTGGAAAGAGGCGCAAATATCGGCGCTATCGGCCGCCGTCAGCGGCTGGATGGCTGTCGCAGCCTGCCTGACCGCCGTTTTCAGGCCTGAGAAGGAAAGTTCCGGCCGCGCTTCGCCCTTCAGCGGACGGGGAAAATCGAAGCGGCGCGGGTCTCCGTTGCGCGCCTCTTTCTCGACGCTCGGCCCTCCGGGATAGGGCAGGCCGAGGAGCTTGGCCGTCTTGTCGAAGGCTTCGCCGAGCGCATCGTCGATCGTCGTCGCCCAGCGTTCATAGATGCCGACTCCGCGCACGAGCAAAATCTGCGTGTGGCCGCCGGAAACAAGCAGCAGGAGATAGGGGAAGGCGAGATCGTTCGTCAGCCGCGCGGTCAGCGCATGGCCTTCGAGATGGTTGACCGCGAGAAGCGGCTTGCCCGACACGGCGGCCAGCGCCTTTGCCGTCGTCAGCCCGACGATCAGCCCGCCGATCAACCCCGGCCCCGCCGTCGCAGCTATCGCATCGACCGCGTCGAGTTCGACCCCGGCATCGAGAAGCGCCGCCTCGATCACGCCGTCCAGCGCCTCGACATGGGCGCGGGCGGCAATCTCGGGCACGACACCGCCGAAGGCGGCATGCTCGCCGATCTGGCTGAAGACCACGGAGGATTGGATGGCCGCCGAACCGTCCGGTAGAAGCGCCACGACCGCCGCCGCCGTTTCGTCGCAACTCGTTTCTATGCCCAGAACGCGCGTCAATCTGTTCCTGCCGCCTGTTCTTGTCGCTTGACATTGCCGGATCGGCGCATCCGCTTTAGGAAGGGCGCCGGCAACGAACTATCATGGCCTGCACGACATGCAAACAGCGACGATCAGGATCGGCCCAATCAGGATAGGGACAAGGGGAAGCGCACTGGCATTGGCGCAGGCGCGGGAAGTACGCGACCGCCTCATGGCCGCGCATGGCCTGCCCGAGAGCCATTTCGCTATCGAGGCCATGTCGACCAGCGGCGACAGGATCCAGAA
>SCRB01000203.1 GCA_004299545.1 Rhizobiaceae bacterium | reverse complement strand
ACTCATGTACACCGCCGAGGACCGAGTCAATTGCGGCCTGCCGGTCGGTAAATGCGCGGTCGGCCTTGTCTATACAAAATCGCTCCGCTTCGCCTTGACTCCCATGTTCGCCGAGGAGCAATTCGATCTGCGCCGCCTCCAGAGGGTGGTCGGCGCAACACAATACCTCGGCCGCAAGCCTGAGTGCCCGGACCACAGCGGCCGTCGGCAACGGGGATCGCGCGGAGAGCAGTTGGATGGCGGCGTGGATATCCCGACGGTTCACAGAAGCCTTTGTCGACGTATGCGAGTCGCTGACGTCTGGTGATCGCTTCAATGCTTTTCGGAGGGAATCCAGCAGACGGAAACGCCGCGACGTTGTCTCAGCTTCTTCCGAAGCAGCCAGGACAAGCATCGCGGCATTCCAGCCCAATTCAGCGTCACGCACGCTGCTAAAGGCGGCGCGCTCATGATCGGGCAAAGAACCGAACCACTCGGTGAAGTTCATGGCGAAGCGTTTTTTTCGTTTCGAGAAGGCTTTTATTGTGAAATGCCATGCGGCCGGCACAATCCTGATGATCGTCGAGTCGATCGCAATATCGCGACAGGATCGCGCAAAACAGAGCCGGTGTGGTAACCGAGAGCGTTAAAAAGTGCAACGTTTCGACGATCTTTCGCTAAAGCGGCGAGGCGGCCGGACGATCGTATTAGCCGCCCGGCTGAAAACTCACTTTTTACTGTCATCCCCCTCGTCCGGATTTTCAGCCGGAGATGCCGAGGAATCGGTTTCAGAGAGCGGTGGATCCTTCTTCTCCGCTTCGCTGAGCCGGTCCATGAGATCCTTGATCTTCTGGCGCGTTTCTTCCTTGAGCTGGCCGTAGGCCGGGTCCGTCTCGAGCTCTCGGACTGCCGTGACGAGACGGGGTGCGATTTTCTTCGTCACGCGCTTGACCAAGGCGCCCGGTAGGTCGCGCGGGCGGACGTGCTCTTTGCCTTCAGTTGCGCGTTGCAGGAACGACAGTGCATTGGCCTTGTGCTTCCGGATCTGCTTGATTGCCTCCGTCCCGGAGATCTTTTCTTCGGCAACGATCTCGTGGATTCCGCGATCCGCGCCGGCCAGTAGCAGCAAGCCCTCGATGTAGTAGGGGGTCAGTTCGCCTTCGCTGTCTTGCATTTCGACAGCGATTTCTTCAGGGGACATGCCGTCGACGGTGTTCAGGCGATGGGCAAGAATGGCCTTCTCGAGAACGGTCAGGGGCTCCTTGTCGTTGCGCCGGATCACACCGAGGTTGAGCGACTTGCTGTCTGCTTTGTCCGTGATGGTGACTGGCACCCGCTCGATCGACGGCTTGCCCTCCGCTGCGAGGTACTGGTTGGCGAGGAACACGGCTTCGAGACGCCGGTGGCCGTCGTGCAGGCAGATGATGTGCTGCCCGTCCTCGTAGATGAGGAAAACGGTCAGCGTCTGGGTCTCGTCGAAACCGTCACGAGCCATGTCGCGAGCCAACTTTTCGATGCCGAGCCGGTACTTTCTCGTCTTGATGCGCGGGTTAAAGCCGTCGATCACCCGGATCTTCTCGATGAGCGGGCGATAGAGGTCGGCGGACTTCGTGCCCTCGAAAGCCTTCTTCTTGACGCCGGACTGGAACGCGAGATCGACGTCGAGGGGGATGACGAGCTGTTCGCCAGCCACCGGGGCATTGCTCTTCCGTTTGGTCATGTTCAGCTCCTGTAGGTTAGGCCAACTCGCAGCGCGCACGTCGCTGGGAGCCAGACAGATCCCATGCTAAACATCGGAAACTCAGTTTCTAGGGGGTACGCGCGCCGACCTTCCACCACCGTCGCGGGGACTGGATTCGGATCTGGAGCGTGATAGGCTTCCATTCATCCATTTGAGTTCCCAGCAGGAATATCAGCGCTGTGACTCAAGAAGAATCGCCAGAATGCCGTAAATTACATGGCGATAGTTCATCAAATCATCGGGCGGTGCAAAGGGCTAGGTCTAACCGCCTCCGAACGGGAAAGTGGAGTCAAATGAACAGGTATCAGGCTGAGCAGGCGTGGAAGAAGATCAACCGATATAACCTGCTGCTGGCCGTTCGGGCCATGCTGGAGACCGATGTGAGGACGTCTTCCAGCCCCATCGACAACGGTAAGCGCGGCATGGTGAATATTCAATTCACCAAGGATCCGGACTAGATGAAGA
>SCRB01000202.1 GCA_004299545.1 Rhizobiaceae bacterium | reverse complement strand
TCGTCCTTGGCGTTCTCTATGAGAGTTTCATCCACCCGGTCACGATTCTCTCGACGCTGCCATCCGCGACCGTCGGCGCGCTTCTCGCGCTGATGCTGACGGGGCACGACCTCGACACGATCGGCATCATCGGCATCGTCCTTCTGGTCGGCATCGTGAAGAAGAACGCGATCATGATGATCGACTTCGCGCTCCAGGCAGAGCGACTGGAGGGCAAGACGCCGCGCGACGCGATCTACGAGGCGAGCCTGCTGAGATTACGGCCGATCCTGATGACGACCTTCGCGGCGCTTTTCGGCGCCTTGCCGCTGATGTTGAGCACGGGCTCGGGATCGGAACTCAGGGTCCCGCTCGGCCTCACCATCGTCGGCGGCCTCATCGTCAGCCAGGTGCTGACGCTCTTCACCACGCCGGTGATCTATCTCGCCTTCTCGCGACTGGAACAGCGCTTCAGGCGTGAGCACGACAGCGTGCCGCTGGAACCAAGCGGATCGCGATCGTGAACTTCTCCGCTCCTTTCATCGCCCGCCCTGTCTCCACCACGCTCCTCACGATCGGCCTGGCGATCGCCGGTCTGGTGGCCTTCTTCCGGCTCCCGGTCGCGCCGTTGCCGCAGGTGGATTTTCCGACGATCGCGGTGCAGGCGTCGCTGCCCGGCGCCAGTCCGGAGGCGATGGCCTCCGACGTCGCCTCGCCCCTGGAGCGGCATCTCGGCCAGATCGCTGACGTGACGGAGATGACGTCGCGCAGCAACACCGGCTCGACCAGCGTCATCCTGCAATTCGGTCTCGACCGCGACATCAACGGCGCGGCGCGCGACGTCCAGGCCGCAATCAACGCGGCGCGGGCCGACCTGCCCTCGGACA
The DNA here is from genome assembly GCA_004299545.1 of Rhizobiaceae bacterium. Taxonomy (GTDB): domain Bacteria; phylum Pseudomonadota; class Alphaproteobacteria; order Rhizobiales; family Rhizobiaceae; genus Mesorhizobium_L. The sequence continues at coordinate 3,600 of SCRB01000202.1, read as the reverse complement.
TGCGCAGCAATCCGACCTATCGGAAGTACAATCCCGCCGACGCGCCGATCATGATCCTGGCGCTGACCTCCGATACGCTGACGCCCGGCCAGCTCTACGACAGCGCTGCGACCGTCCTGCAACAGAAACTGTCGCAGGTCGAAGGCGTCGGCAATGTCGATCTCGGCGGCAGTTCGCTGCCGGCCGTCCGCGTGGAGCTCAATCCCAACGTTCTGTTCCATTACGGGATCGGTCTCGAAGACGTCCGTGCGGCTCTTGCCTCGGCTAATGCCCGCAGCCCCAAGGGCGCCATCGAGGACGGCCCGAATCGCTACCAGCTCTATACCAACGACCAGGCGAGCCACGCGGCCGACTATCGCGACCTCGTCATTGCCTACAGAAACGGCGCGGTGGTGCATCTGAGCGATGTCGCCGATGTCGAGGATTCCGTCGAGGACGTGCGCAATCTCGGCCTCGCCAACGGCAAGCCAGCGGTGCTGCTTATCCTTTACCGTCAGCCGAACGCCAACATCATCGACACCGTCGACCGCGTTCGCGCCATTATCCCGCAATTGCAGGCATCCATTCCCGCCGACGCGGACCTGACCGTCGCGAGCGACAGTTCCACCATGATACGGGCCTCGCTCTTCGACACGGAAGTGACGCTCGTGCTCGCGATCATCCTCGTCATCCTCGTGGTTTTCGCCTTCCTGCGTAACTGGCGCGCGGCATTGATTCCGAGCGTCGCCGTGCCGATCTCCATACTCGGTACGTTCGGCGCCATGTATCTGCTCGGCTACCAGCTCGACAATCTGTCGCTGATGGCGCTGACGGTCGCAACCGGCTTTGTCGTCGATGACGCGATCGTCGTTCTGGAAAACATCATGCGTCACATCGAGAATGGCATGCCGAGGCGGCAGGCCGCCTTGCGAGGCGCTCATGAGGTCGGCTTCACGGTGCTCTCCATGAGCGTTTCGCTGATCGCCGTCTTCCTCCCCATTCTGCTGATGGGCGGCCTGCTGGGGCGGCTCTTTCAGGAATTCGCCGTCACATTGTCTCTGGCGATCGTCATTTCGCTGGTTTTGTCGCTGACGACGACGCCGATGATGTGCGCGCAATTCCTGCGCCTGCCGGAAGCGCATCCGTCGCTTTTGTCGCGCCTCGGAGAGAGCGTGTTCGAACGGGTGCGTCGCCTCTATGGGCGTTCGCTCGGCTGGGCGCTCAATAATGTGGGGGCCGTGCTCATTATCCTGGCAGCCGTCGTCGCCTTCAACTTCTATCTCTATGCCGTGGTGCCGAAAGGCTTTTTCCCGCAGCAGGACACCGGCGAACTGATCGGCGGCATCCGTGCCGACCAGAGCATTTCCTTCCAGGCGATGCGGCAGAAGCTGATCGACATGCAGGGGATCGTCCGCCGCGATCCGGCGGTGGCCAATGTCGTGGGTTTCGTCGGCGGCCGCACCGCGAATTCCGGCTTCATCTTCGTGACCCTGAAGTCCGAAAACGAACGTGTGCCGATGGCGAAAGTGGTCGACCGGCTGCGCGTCGCGCTCGGAAATGTTCCCGGCGCACGGCTCTTTCTCGTTCCGCGGCAGGATATCCGCGTCGGCGGCCGCCAGAGCCTCGCCACTTATCAATATGCGCTGCAGGCGGATTCCATGGCGGAGCTGGATGAATGGGCGCCAAAGCTGGTGGATGCCCTCCAGACAGCTCCGGAATTGACGGACGTGAATTCGGATCGGGACCAGGCCGGGCTCGAAACCAATCTGACGATCGATCGTGCCGCGGCGGCGCGGCTTGGCCTGACTCCCTCCGGGATCGACAGCACGCTCTATGACGCCTTCGGCCAGCGCCAGGTTTCGACCATCTATAATCCGCTCAACCAGTATCACGTGGTGATGGAAGTCGCGCCCAGATATCTTCAGGATCCGTCTGCCCTCCACCGCATCTATGTCAGCACATCAGGGGCGGCTGCGAGCGGAACGCAGAAGACCAATGCGCTGAGCGGCACCGTCACTGCTTCGGGATCCCGCGCGAATACAGCCGACCTAACGGCGGTATCGGATTCCGTTCGCAACCAGGCTACCAATTCCATTGCGGCGACGGGGCATTCTTCCGCGTCGAGCGGTGCGGCGGTAAGCACGGCAAAGGAAAAGATGGTGCCGCTTGCCGCCTTCAGCCATTACGGTCCCGGCACGACGCCGCTTTCGGTCAGCCATCAGGGGCATTTCGTCACGACCACCATTTCCTTCAACCTTGCCGACGGCGTCTCGCTCGGGCAGGCGACGGCGGCGATCCAAAAGGCAATGGCGGATATCCGTATGCCGGTCACGATCCATAGCAGTTTCGTGGGCACGGCGAAGGCGTTCCGCTCGGCGCTCAACAACGAGCTTGTGCTGATCCTCGCCGCGCTGGTGACGATCTATGTCGTCCTCGGCATTCTCTACGAAAGTTATATCCATCCGATCACGATCCTCTCGACGCTGCCTTCCGCCGGCATCGGCGCGCTTCTGGCGCTCATTCTGGCTGGTGCGGAATTCAGCATCATTGCGCTGATCGGCATCATTCTCCTGATCGGCATCGTCAAGAAGAACGCTATCATGATGATCGACGTGGCGCTTCAGGCGGAACGGAACGAGGGCATGGCGCCGCAGGACGCGATCTACCACGCCTGCATGCTGCGTTTCCGGCCGATCATGATGACGACTTTCGCCGCGCTTCTGGGGGCATTGCCGCTGGCGCTCGAAACCGGGACCGGTGCCGAAATCCGCCAGCCGCTCGGCATCGCCATCGTCGGCGGGCTAATCGTCAGCCAGTTGCTGACGCTCTACACGACACCGGTCGTCTATCTCTGCCTCGATCGGCTGCGCTATCGGCGCCGCAGAGGTTTCTTCCGCCACGCTCCAGCGTGAATGATGAAGGTTAGCCCCGGCAGGCGGATGAAGGGCGCGCTTCACCGGAGAAGACTTCCGGTTCCGACTCGTCGCCAGACCCGCGTCGTCAGCCCTTGTGATACACCTCCTGCAGCCCGTAGACCGGCGTGGGGATGCCTTCCTTCCTCGCCTTGAGTTGCAGGGCGAGATATTGCGAATAATGTCTCGACTGGTGCAGATTGCCGCCGTGAAACCACAATGCCTGCTGCTGCGTCGGCTTCCACATATTGCGCTCTTCGCCCTCCCATGGCCCTGGGTCCTTCGGCGTATCGGAGCCGAGTCCCCAGCATTTGCCGACCTTGTCCGCCACTTCCTTGCTGATCAGTTCGGCGGCCCAGCCGTTCATCGAGCCGTAACCGGTGGCGTAGACAACGAGGTCAGCCGGCAGTTCGGCGCCGTCTTTCAGGACCACCCCGTTTTCGGAGAGCCGTTCGACATCCGAACCCGCCTTGAGCTTTATGCTGCCGTCGATGACAAGATCGGAGGCACCGACGTCGATATAATAGCCTGAACCGCGCCTCAGATATTTCATCGTCAGGCCCGAGCCGTCCGCGCCCCAATCGTGCATGAAGCCCGCCTTTTCCAGATCGTCATAGAATTTGGTGTCGCGGCGCTTGATCTCCTTCTGGAGCGGCATCTGGAATTCGTGCATCAGGCGATAGGGGATCGACGCATAGGTGAGGTCGGC
>SCRB01000201.1 GCA_004299545.1 Rhizobiaceae bacterium | reverse complement strand
CAAGGCCTTTGGCGGCATTATCCTCTCGGCCAGCCACAATCCGGGCGGGCCGAAAGAGGATTTCGGCATCAAATACAATATCGGCAATGGCGGCCCGGCGCCCGAAAAGGTCACGGAAGCGATTTTCGCCTGCTCAAAGACGATCGAGCGTTATCTGATCGAGGATTTCGACGATATCGACATCGGTACGGTTGCGAAGGTGAAAGCGGGCGGCATGATCGTGGACGTCATCAACCCCGTTACCGATTATGCCGACCTGATGGAGGCGCTGTTCGATTTCGACGCCATCGAGAAGCTGTTCCGCTCGGGCTTCCGCATGGTCTTCGATGCCATGCATGCCGTCACCGGCCCTTACGCCAAGGAGATTTTCGAGCGCCGCCTCGGCGCACCGGACGGCACGGCCCGGAATTTCCATCCGCTGCCCGACTTCGGCGGTCATCATCCCGACCCCAATCTGGTCCATGCCAAACACCTCTACGATCTCCTGATGTCGGAGCACGCGCCCGATTTCGGCGCCGCATCGGACGGCGATGGCGACCGCAATATGATTATCGGGCGTGGCATCTTCATCACCCCTTCGGATTCGCTCGCCATGCTCTCCGCCAATGCCCACTACGCCCCCGGCTACCGCAAGGGACTGGCGGGGATCGCCCGGTCCATGCCGACCAGTGCGGCGGCCGACAGGGTAGCCGACAAGCTCGATATCGGCGTCTATGAGACGCCGACCGGCTGGAAGTTCTTCGGCAACCTTCTCGACGCTGGGCTGGCGACCTTCTGCGGCGAGGAAAGCTTCGGCACAGGCTCCAACCATATCCGCGAGAAGGACGGGCTGTGGGCGGTGCTGCTGTGGCTGAACGTCATCGCCGCACGGGGAAAGAGCGTGAAGGAAATCGCCGCGGACCATTGGGCGACCTACGGCCGCAACTATTACACCCGCCACGACTACGAATCCGTGGAAACGGCGAGGGCAAGCAGCCTGATGGAGGAATTGAACCGCAAGCTTGCCAGCCTGCCGGGCCAAACCTTCGGGGGCGATACGGTCGAGAAGGCCGACGATTTCTCCTATCGCGACCCGGTCGATCATTCCGTCAGCCGCAATCAGGGCATCCGTATCCTGTTCAGGGGCGGGTCGCGCATCGTTTTCCGCCTCTCCGGCACCGGAACAGAGGGCGCCACGATCAGGCTTTATGTCGAACGTTACGAACCAGATCCGGCGCGCCATGGCCTCGATACGCAAGCGGCGCTTGCCGGCCTGATCGCCGCGGCTGACGAAATTGCCGGCATTCACGCTCACACGGGCCGCGACAAGCCCTCGGTCATCACCTGACAAAGAGGTTTCCGCTTGCGGCACGAGGGGATTTTGGGAGCGGTTGTCACGGGGGACGGCGTCACGTTCACCGTCGCTTCGCGCACGGCGGCGGCGATGGCGCTTTGCCTGTTCGACGACATCGGCGACGGGGAGGTGGAACGTCTTGCGCTGGAACGCCGCGAAGACGGGCTGTTTTCGGCGCATGTTCCGGGTCTGGCGGCCGGGGCGCGTTACGGCCTGCGGGCCGATGGCGAATACGATCCCGCGCGCGGCCTCTGGTTCGATCCGGACAAGCTTCTGGTCGATCCCTACGCACTCGCGATCGATCGGCCCTACGCGTGGGATCCGCGTCTCTCCGCCCGGCGCGGCGAAAGCGGGGATACCGCACCCCTGGTGCCGAAAGCGGTGGTGACGGCGCTTCCCGAGCCCTTGCCGCCAGAACCGCCGCTTTTCCAGCCGGGCGGCCTGATCTACGAACTTCAGGTCAAGGCCTTTACCAAACGGCACCCGGGCATGCCCGAGGAGAAGCGCGGCACGGTCGGCGCTCTCGCCCATCCCCTGATGGTGGATTATCTCACCAGCCTGAATGTGAATGCCGTGGAATTGATGCCGGTCGCAGCCTGGATCGACGAGCGTCATCTCCGCTCGCTCGGGCTCAGGAACGGCTGGGGTTACAATCCGGTCACCTTCATGGCGCTCGATCCGCGTCTCGCGCCGGGCGGATTGGCGGAGTTGCGGCGGACGGTTGCCACGCTGCGCAAGGCCGGTATCGGCGTTATCCTCGACGTCGTCTTCAACCATACCGGTGAGGGCGATACGGGCGGCCCGATCCTTTCGCTGCGCGGCCTCGACAATCCAAGCTACTATCGCCATCTTCCCGACGATCCGGGCCGCCTCGTCAACGATACCGGGACTGGTAACACGCTCGCCTGCGACAACCCTCTGGTGGAGGCGCTTGTCCTCGACACGCTGCGCCATTTCGTCCGTTATGCCGGCGTGGACGGGTTCCGTTTCGACCTGGCGCCTGTTCTGGGGCGCGATGCGCCCGGCTATCACAGGAACGCCGCGCTTCTCGAAGCCATTACCTGCGACCCGCTCCTGAAGAATCGCGTCCTCATCGCCGAACCGTGGGACGTCGGCGAGGGCGGCTATCAACTCGGCAATTTCTCGCCGCCCTTTCTCGAATGGAACGACCGCTACCGCGACGACCTGCGCCGCTTCTGGCGCGGCGACAGCGGACTGATCGGCGCGCTGGCGACAAGGCTGGCGGGGTCGTCGGACATTTTCGGTTCGGAGGGAGCGAAAGCCACCCGCACCGTCAATTTCCTCGCTGCCCATGACGGCATGACGCTTTTTGACCTCACCGCCTTCGAGAAGAAACACAACGAGGCGAATGGCGAGGACAATCGCGACGGCAACGGCGAGAATTTTTCCTGGAACAATGGCGAGGAGGGCCGCACCGACGATCCCGCCGTCAAGGCGAAGCGGCGCATCGACGTGGCGGCGCTGCTTGCCACGCTGTTCTTCTCGCGCGGTACGATCATGCTGACGGCAGGCGACGAGTTCGGCCGCTCCCAGCGCGGCAACAACAACGCCTACGCGCAGGACAATGAACTGACATGGCTCGACTGGCGCGGCGCCGACATCGGCCTTTTCGACTATACCTGCAATCTTGCGGCCTTGCGGGCGAAATTCGCTGAAATCGCCGGCCCTGCCTTCCTGACGGGACAGCCTGCCGAAGAGGGCGGCTTGCCGGATGTCGCTTGGCTGACGGAGGACGGCCATCCCCTGTCGGAAGAGGAGTGGAACCGGCCCGAAAGGCGGGCGCTCGTCATGGTGCTGGCGCATGGAAGGCGGCGCCTCGCCATTCTTTTCAACGGGCACGACCACCCGCGCGCGTTCCGCCTTGCGGCGCGGGAAGGCTGTTCGTGGCATGTGGCGACGGCTTCGGAACCGCCGCCAGGAGCGGATTCCGTGGTCGGCATGATGGCCGTTCCCGAACGGAGCGTCGTTCTGCTCGTCGAAAAGCCCGCTGATGGCGTTGTCGACAAACCCACCAATAGGGAAAATGAATGACAATGGCGCCGGAACCGGTTTCCTCGCAGTCGAACCCGGATGACTGGTGGCGCGGCTGCGTCGTCTATCAGGTCTATCCGCGTTCCTTTCAGGATAGCACGAATGACGGTATCGGCGACCTGCCCGGCATCATCGAGCGCCTGCCCTATATCGCCTCGCTTGGCGTCGATGCGGTCTGGCTCTCGCCCTTCTTCAAGTCCCCCATGGCCGATATGGGCTATGACGTTTCGGACTATTGCGCCGTCGATCCCTTGTTCGGCAGCCTTGAGGATTTCGACCGGCTCATTGCCGAAGCCCACCGGCTCGGCCTTAAGGTGATGATCGACCAGGTGCTTTCGCATTCGTCGGACCAGCATCCCTGGTTCAGGGAGAGTCGCGCGAACCGCGACAATCCCAAGGCCGATTGGTACGTCTGGGCGAACGCCAGACCGGATGGCACGCCGCCTAACAACTGGCTCTCCGTCTTCGGCGGCTCTTCGTGGGAATGGGATTCGACGCGCCGGCAATATTACCTGCACAACTTCCTCGCCTCGCAGCCCGATCTCAATTTCCACAATCCCGGGGTTCAGGACGCCATCCTCGAAACCGTGCGCTTCTGGCTGGAGCGCGGCGTCGATGCCTTCCGCCTCGATGCCGTGAACTACTACTTCCATGACCGTGAACTGCGCGACAATCCACCGATGCGGGACTGGAACACCTCCGATGTTCCCGACACCAATCCCTATGGCTATCAGGATCATATCCACGACAAGACGCAACCGGAAAACCTCGGCTTTCTCAGGCGCTTCCGGCAGTTTCTTGATTCATACGGCGCACGCTCCTCCATCGGCGAAGTGGGCGATGGCGACCGTTCGCTGGCAACCGTCGGGGCCTATACCAGCGGCAGCGGCATGCTGCAGATGTGCTATACGTTCGACCTGCTCGGGCCGGAGTTCTCGCCGGCCCACATCCGCAAATGCGTCGATGCTTTCGAGACGGCCGTTTCCGGCGGCTGGGTCTGCTGGGCTTTTTCCAACCATGACGTGCCGCGCCATGCCTCACGCTTTTCGAAACCGGGCGACGACATCGACCGGGTTGCGAAATTCGCCCTGACGCTGCTGGCGACGTTGCGCGGCTCGATCTGTCTCTACCAGGGCGAGGAACTCGGCCTGACCGAAGCGGAACTGCGTTTCGAGGACCTGCGCGATCCTTACGGCATCCGCTTCTGGCCCGGATTCAAGGGCAGGGACGGCTGCCGCACGCCGATGGTCTGGGAGGAACTGGCCGTCTATGCAGGATTCTCGCGGGCGAAGCCGTGGCTGCCGATCCCGGAGGAACATCGCCGCCGTTCCGTTTCCGTCGAAGACTATGATCCGAATTCCGTGCTCGCGCATTATCGCCGGACGATAGAATGGCGCCGCAAGCATGCGCCGCTCGTTTCCGGCGGAATCCGCTTTCTGCCTTCAGGGGAGGACGTGCTGGCTTTTCTGCGCGAAGGCGAAGGAGAGACGATCCTGTGCGTCTTCAACTTCGCCCGCGAGGCGCGGGATTTCGATTGCGGCGATCTTGGCAGCGTCGGCCTCATCGAGGCCCCGGGGTTTCCGGCGCTTCGGCCGACGGGAAAAAGACTCACTCTTGAAGCGCTTGACGCGGCTTTCGGAATCGTCGGTTGAGCGGTTGCGGCGCCTCTATTGCACCAGCACAGAGCGGCCGCAGACCGCTCCGGTGACCTGCACGTCGGCCTGACCAAGCTTCACCCCGAGTGCTTCGAGCAGGGTGTTGAGAAGATCGTCTATGGTAGGAGAGGCTGTCTGGAGCACTGATTTGAGCGCACCCGTCAGGCCGGGCGGCACGCCGATCCCGAGGCCCGCCACATTCACCTTCAATTGCAGGTCGCCCAGCAGTGAGGAAAAGAGCGAACTGGTGAAATCGCGCGTCGAGACGGTCTTGATTGCCTGATTGTTGATGTCCGCTGCATCGTAATGCACCGAAGTCGGATCATTGTTGGTCATGGCGGCATGCGCCAGTCCGGAAATGCTGACGAGCGGCAGTTTCACCAGCGTTGCGGGACCAACATCGATCGAGCGGGAGAAGTCCTGCATGTCGCCGGGGCTGATATTGCCGATCCATGCTTCGACCACGCCCGGCTTGGCATCGATCGTCACGCCCGAGGCAAGCGATGTGCCGCCGCTGCATTCAATGGCAGAGAGTTTTGCCTCGGCATAGGCGATTTCGAGATAAAGCGGCACCTTGATGTCAGTGCCGAGAAGGGCGCCCGCGCCGCCCAGTTCGACGGCGAGGCTGAGCCTCGTCTGCGCCGTTCGCACGATGGCGCCGGTCTCGCCCACGGTGAACCACGGCGAATGTTGCGGCGGTTCGCCGATAGCGATCAGGAGCGTCGTCCTGAGCAATCCCCGAACGGTTGTGCCGAGATCGACGGCGACCTGGTGCCCGCCGCTCGCGAGAGCCGCGCCGGCCGTCAGGAGTTGCATCACGCCGAGTGTGGGGTGCAGGTCGCCGGCGGGGTCGCCAAGCGCCAGTTGTGCAAGCGGCCCAAGATCGAGAAAGTCGCCCATTGGTATCGTGGCATCGACGGAGGCCGTCGCGGCGACGATCCTGTCGAGCGCCGCCTTTGCATTCGTGTCGAGCCCTTTCACGGAGGCCAGCGCTGCCGCGATTTGCCCGACCGACGCTTTCGACTGGAGGACCGTATCATAGGTGCCGGCGGTGATGTGGAGTTGCGTCGCCAGCGCGTTCGTGAAATCGAGCGCGTCCACATTGGCGGAGAGAAGCGCATTGTAGTCCATGGCGCTGAGCGAAAGGTGCGTTCCGAGCAGCGCGCCGAGAAGCGCATTTTCGATGCCGCCGTCGAGGCTTGCCAGCCGCGAGCCGATGGAAAAGGCTGCTTCGCTGGAAGTGCCTGCAACGGCGCTCACGCTGATTTCGGGCGAGGGGAGAAGCGCATGGCCGAACCAGGTGGTTCCGATCTTGCTCAGGCGCACACGCACCGCGTTGGTGGGCGTCGCCCCTGCGACAAAACGCTCTCCGACCGTCACGCTGGCATCCGCGCTGTAATGGCCCTGTTCGACCGTCAGGCGTCCCGTTTGGCTGTCGGGATTGTCCTGTTCCTGTCCGTTGACGGTCAGGGCGCGATAGCCATTGTCGAAAAACGCCCGGCTTGCCGCCTTCCCGGCATCGTCGATATGCGCCGCGGCGGTGATAGCCGCGAGGTCGGTCAGGCCTTGCGCGTCGCGCTGTTCGAGATAGAGGGAGCCTTCATCGACGGCGAAGGCGGCAAGCAGCAGCATGGCCGGGGTGAGCAGGGCGGTGAGTGTCGCCAGGTTGCCGGCGCTGGAGCGCAGGAATCGGGTGGCGACGTGGGGATTTTTCGGTGGCCCGCCCATCAGATCCCCCCGATGCGTATGGTGGAATGGCGGCTGATCGTCTCTCCCGGCAGCGGAAGACCACGGAAGAGGTTCCAGATCGGCAGATTATGGGCATCATAGGTGATCCAGACATTGAACTGGTCCGGGTCGTCACTGCTGTCGCCGACCGAAAGCTTCAGTTCGGACGGATCGATGAAGGCATAGCCCGAGGCGTTCCGCTTGATGTAGCCAGCGGCGAGTGAGGAGCGTTCTGCCGGCGTCAGGCCGGCGAGCGCAGTCCGCGCCGCGTCGGCGGCGATCTGCTGGATGGAGTGGCTGGCGCCGAAATAGATGCCGTAGGCGATCATACCGAACAGCAGGAGCAACATCACCGGTGCAAGGATTGCGAATTCGATGGCCGAGGTGCCGCGTTCGTCACGAAACATATCAGTTCCAACCGATTCAATGTAACTTCAAGTTGTATTGTCATGGTAGATAACAACTAAAGGTAAATTTTAAGGTAACATATACAACTAGTAATTGTATCTGGATAAAAACCGAGCCGGTGGAATGCGGACTCACGAAGCGGCCGGCATCCATGCTAAAACGCGGGAAAGGACAGTGCGAAACAGTTGCGCTGTCGGAAAGGTGGGGAGGTTCGGATGGGTGCTGAAGCAGGTCGCGAGATGAGGGAAGAAAGCCTCGCGCCGCATGACGGGCTTTCCTTGGTGCGTGGATCGACCAGTGAACCGCTGATCGAAGAGACGATCCCTGCGTTCTTCAAGAAGACGGTGGGGCGCGTTGGCCATCAGGACGGCGCCATCTTCGTCGAGCATGGCAAGCGCTACACCTATGCCGAGCTCGACCGGGAAGTGGACCGGCTCGCCGCCGGGTTTCATCGTCTCGGCTTGCGGAAGGGCGATCGCGTCGGCATCTGGGCGCCCAATCGCCCCGAATGGCTCCTGACCCAGTTCGCCACCGCCCGGCTCGGGCTGGTCATGGTGAACATCAACCCGGCCTACAGGCTGAGCGAGCTCGAATATGCGCTGCGCAAGGTCGGCTGCAAGGCGCTCGTCACGGCGGCCAGTTTCAAATCGTCGGATTATCTCGGCATGATCCGGACGCTGGCGCCGGAACTGGCGGATTGCAAGCCGGGCGCGCTCAAGGCCGCGAAACTGCCGGACCTGCGGATCGTTATCCGTACCGGCGAGGAAAGGACGCCCGGCGCCTACAATTTCGACGACGTGCTCGGCATGGCCGATGCGGACGCTCTTGGCCAACTCGATGCGATCACCGCTTCGCTCGACCGTAACGATCCGATCAACATCCAGTTCACCAGCGGCACGACGGGTTCGCCGAAGGGCGCAACGCTGACGCATCGGAATATCCTCAACAACGCCCATTTCGTCACCGCTGCCATGCACTTCACCGAGAAGGACCGGCTTTGCATCCCGGTGCCCTTCTATCATTGCTTCGGCATGGTGATGGGCACGCTCGGCTGCGTCACCAAGGGCGCGGCGATGGTGGTGCCGGGCGAGGGCTTCGATCCCGGCGCGACACTTGCCGCCGTCTCGCAGGAGAAGTGCACCGGCCTTTACGGCGTGCCGACCATGTTCGTCGCCGAACTCGACCACCCGGACTTCAGGAGCTTCGATCTTTCACATCTTCGCACCGGCATCATGGCCGGCTCGCCATGCCCGATCGAGGTGATGAAGAAGGTGGTCTCGCTGATGCACATGTCGGAGGTCACGATCGCCTACGGCATGACGGAGACGAGCCCGGTTTCCTTCCAGAGCAGCACCGGCGACCCGCTGGAGCGGCGCGTTTCGACCGTCGGCCGCGTCCAGCCGCATCTTGAGGTGAAGATCATTGACGCCGACGGCAGGACAGTCTCCGTCGGCGGGCGGGGCGAACTTTGCACGCGCGGCTATTCGGTCATGACAGGCTATTGGGAGGATGAGGAACGCACGCGCGAGGCGGTCGATCCGGAAGGCTGGATGCACACCGGCGATCTCGGGACCATCGACGCGGAAGGTTATTGCAACATTGTCGGCCGGGTGAAGGACATGGTCATCCGCGGCGGCGAGAACGTCTATCCGCGCGAGGTCGAGGAATTCCTCTACCGCCATCCGAATGTCCGCGAGGTGCAGGTCTTCGGTATTCCTGACGAGAAATATGGCGAGGAGCTTTGTGCCTGGGTCGTCCTGCAGCCGGGCAGCGCTGTCACGGAGGAGGAGATAAGGGAATTCTGCAAAGGCCAGATCGCCCATTACAAGATCCCGCGCCATGTCCGGTTCCGCGATGCCCTGCCGATGACCGTGACCGGCAAGCCGCAAAAATTCATCATGCGCGATGCAATGGTGGAGGAACTGCATCTGACGGAGGCGAAGACGGCCTGATCCGACGCTGGCGCGCGGAAGATGAGGTGCCGATGAGTGGAAGCCGTCGCGGCTTATCGCCGCGCTGCTTCGCTCCGCCGCCTTGTTGTGACGCTTGCAGGCGTGGCCGGCTGCTTTTCTCGTCCGTTGAGGCTTGCAGCAAAATTTCCCGGACGCTATAAGCCGCCGTCTGGTCGCGGAGTGTAGCGCAGCCTGGTAGCGCACATCGTTCGGGACGATGGGGTCGCAGGTTCAAATCCTGCCACTCCGACCAGTAAAATCAATAGCTTAGCGGCACCTCCCGAATTTTACGGCAATGAATACGGCAATGATTAAGCCTTTTCATTGCGAATCCTTCCTGCTCTTCCTGTTGTGAAAGCCTCGCCTACATCGCCCTGATAATCAGGATGATGGTGGCCATACGTCTTTTCCAAGGTTTCCTTGGTCATGCCGAGATACCCGGCGGCCTGCCACATATCGACGCCGCCCTGCATCAACCAGGTCGCTGCGGTGTGACGCATGGTATGACGCACGACGTCTTTTGCGTCCTCGCCGAGCACATCGTTCACAAGGTTGCGGAACGCCCGTTTAGGGTCGGCAGGGCGTCCTTGGTACTCGACGACATATTTTACACCCATGCGATGCCAGCGCCGCATATGGGCCAGTAGGCGAGGGGGCAGGCGAATCGGTGGCGCCTGCTTATTGGCGGCCACCTGCTCGTCCTCCGCCGCTCGGTAATAGACGCCTTGCTCAAGATCGATGAACGGGCGGCCCTTCTCGCGCCGGAACGACGCCTGCCAGACTCGCGCCGATCGGCTTCCGGTATAGAGGGCGGTGATCAGGAATCGGGCGACATGCAGCGTCGCCTTCTTCTTCGTCGGCGCGCCGCGTTGCACCTCGCGCTTCCGGTATGCCGCCCATATCAGTTTGGCCATGGTGGCGCGGTCGAGGTGGTTGGTCCTGCCTTTCGGCTTCGGTGGCAGCGTCACAGTCACCGCGTGCCGGGTCACCTTATCCGCGATGGCCATGCGGCACGCGGCACGCAAATCTTCTAGCTCTCGCCGCGCCATGCTCTGCGATGTCCGTTGCCGGACATACGCGGTGCATGTGCTTGTGGTGATGTCGTCGAGGGTCTTATCACCCCAAAAGGCTAGCAGCGCCTTTGCCCGCGCCGCAAGCTCCTTCGGCTTGCGTGCGGCGTCCTCCTTCACGAGGAGGTAATGCGCGATCACTTCCGCAACCGAAACATCGGAAGCGGCGCGATGCTTTTCTGATGGCTTTTCTAAGAAGCGTTTTGCGATGTGGTCGGCGAGCGCTTGCTCAGCCGATGCACCATCATTTGCGCCGCAGCCAGTGCTGAACTGTTTGCCGCCGTCGAGGATGATCCATGCGGCTTCCCGGTCTTTGCTGGCTGGTCTGAGCCACAGACGGGCTGGTTTGCGGGCACGCGACATCGCGATTTCATCTCTTCAATTGATTCTATGGTGGTGAAGTCCTTGCCGGCGATTCGCATAATCGTAAGGTGCCCACGGGCCGCCTCGCGGCGAAGCCCTGAGACAGTCATGCCGCCATACGGAAACGCAAGGGCGACCGCATCCTTGAGCCGAAGCGGGGCGTCTGGCGCAATGTTGTCGTTGTCGGCGCGCATTCCAGCCCTCCCTTTCCTTCGGCATTCGATCCATTGCGCAATACCTATCAGTGAAAATCGGGTAGTCGCGTCAAGGATGCCCGCCGTTGCTCCAACAACGACGGGCTGGCGCGCGCGGGCCGTGGCTTTGCGGTGATCAGCGCGCCAAAAGGGGCTACCTGCCAGATGAGCGTTTGCTGATAAATTCGCGAAGGAAATCTTCGGCCGATGACGGGAAAGTCCAAACGCCCACTTGTCTCAGCATCTCATTCCATATCTCGATATCCGGTATGTCTTCATAAAGTTCTTCTGCTGCAGTAATGAGAGACTGATCGACTCCCTTGGCTGATTGAGCGAGCATGTCTAGGTGGCGAGCAGCCTCAAGATTGCGCGCGTCTTCTGGATGCTCCTTTGCTTTCTGTCTCCGCCACTCGGCTTGATCGGTGAATATCTCTGCGAGTCCGTCTTGATCCATCTTCATGCCCTCCTATTCAGCATTTTGTAACTTATAGACCAGCACCGCGAAGATCGCCTCCAGTTCCTCGCGGAGTCGCAGCGCCTCGCCAGTCGCGGTCTTCATCAGTCGCCGGTTCTCGCGGCGGCCGGATCGTGCTTCTGAGAGTGTCATGCTGCCACCCGTTCCGTGGGGCGCCCGTACTTGGACTCGTGGCATATTTCACGGATTTCCTGACGCAACTCCTCAATGCTGGCGAGCGTGTCGTCGAGGAAACCGGCCAGTGTCATGAGGGCAAGCTGATCACGACTATCCGGAACTGCGTCTTCCTGCGTTCCGAACTGCACAATGATCCGGCCCAAATCCTTGGCCTTTAGGATGTACTGTTCCATTTCCGCCTGGCGCCCATACGCGCGTGCGGCGGCGGTATCGTCTGCGGGCGGCTGAATGTGGACGTTCATGTTCGGCTCCTATGCCATATGAAAACGCTGACACCATATTTTTGATTCAGAGTTTATGTCAACATAAAAATATGACTTTCAAAGGGACCGCACCGCTACTATAAGTGACGCTGCAAATGGTGCTTACGCCTGGTCAATGTCGCGCAGCACGGGCGCTATTGAATATGTCGCAACCGCAATTGGCGGCGGCGGCAAGCGTCGGCTTGTCTACTGTTAGAGATTTCGAGCGCGGTGCGCGCAATCCAATTAC
The DNA here is from genome assembly GCA_004299545.1 of Rhizobiaceae bacterium. Classification (GTDB taxonomy): domain Bacteria; phylum Pseudomonadota; class Alphaproteobacteria; order Rhizobiales; family Rhizobiaceae; genus Mesorhizobium_L. The sequence continues at coordinate 406 of SCRB01000201.1, read as the reverse complement.
CAACAATCTTGCCGCTATCCGCAATGCGCTTGAAAGCGCTGGCGTTAAGTTTGTTGCGGAAGACAATTGGCGCGGCGTTATGCAAATGGATAAGCGCTAAAGGCCGCTGCAGGAACGGGAGTATACGTGATCGCGCTCATGTTGAAATAACAAGCGCAGAACTGTCGCGCCCAAGGGGGAGGGCTGAAATGGACCGCGTTTTAAGCGCGCTTAGTGCGATCGTAATTATTGTCGCTGGTACGATTTACATCACGCACCAGATCGATGCGTATGCAGCGAAGAACGCAGCGGATAAATTGGAGATGGAGCGGATTGTCGCCGAGGCGGAAGCGAACAAACGAACGGCGGGCGATTATACCGCTTGGGCGCTTGCCCACACACCGCAGACGATAAAACCTGTCGGCCC
>SCRB01000200.1 GCA_004299545.1 Rhizobiaceae bacterium | reverse complement strand
TGTTGCTGGCCACGAGGAAATCGCGGCCGGCAACGGCCGTGAAATGACGGCCCTGCTGCTCGACCTGCTCGACTCGGAAACCTGGCGCCGCCAACTCGCCGAATGCGGTCGCGCCACCATTCTCGAACGCCACACCTGCGCCCACCGCGCCCAGCGACTGGAGGAGATTTGCCACGCTCTGGCCTGACCCTGTTCGTCTTCGGCTCCAGCCTGACCTCGTCCTACTGGAATGGAGCGGCAACCTATTATCGCGGCATTTATCGCGAACTCCACCACCTCGGCTACCGCGTCATCTTCGCCGAGCCCGACATCTATGGACGTCAACAGCACCGTGACACCGAACACGTGATCGATTACGCCGACCTGCGCGTCTATCCCGGCCGCGACGCCGATCACCGCCGGCAGCTCGCCGCCCTGCTGCTCGAGGCGCGCAGCGCCGACCTGATCATCAAGCACAGCGGCGTGGGCGAAGATGATGACTGGCTCGAAGCCGCGGTGCTGGATGCAGCGGCAGCGGCACCGGCCGGTGCGCGCCCGTGTGTCGCCTTCTGGGATGTCGATGCTCCCGCCACCCTGGCCGCGCTCGACGCCAATCCTCAGCATCCGCTGCGCCCACTGCTGCCCGGCTACGATTACGTCTTCACCTACGGCGGCGGACCTCCGGTGGTGTCAGCATATCTGCGCCACGGCGCACGCAACTGCTTTCCCGTCTACAATGCTCTGGACCCCTCGACTCACCGGCCCGCGGCGTCCGAAGTCTCATGGCAGGCCGACCTCGGCTTCCTCGGCCATCGCCTTCCCGACCGCGAAACGCGTGTGCGCCGCTTCTTCTTCGATACCGCGGCTCGGCTGCCGCAACACCGCTTCCTGCTCGGCGGCGAAGGCTGGGACAACGCAACGATGCCCGGGAACGTGCGCTGGATCGGTCACGTCCCCACCGCACGGCACAACTGCTTCAACGCTTCCCCACGCATGGTGCTCAACATCAATCGCACCTCAATGGCGCAAGTGGGCTTTTCGCCACCGACGCGTATCTTCGAAGCGGCCGGCGCCGCCGCCTGCGTCATCACGGACGCATGGGCCGGTATCGACCTGTTTTTCCGGCAGAACACAGAGATCCTGGTCGCCGCCGACAGCCGCCAGGTAACACACTGGATCGAGTCCATCGACGCCAAACAGGCTCGCGACATCGGCCTCGCCATGCGCCGCCGGGCCCTGGCCGATCATACCTACGCGCGCCGCGCCCAGCGTGTCGACCGCATCCTGCGGCAGAGCAGTCACAGCCAACGCCAGGCGGCGTAACGGAAGAGATGGGCGACGGAAACCGCGCCGGTCGCCGGAGCTTCGAGGTGCTTCGCGCAGAGCGGGTACCCACTGTCGACAATCGAAGCCGCGACCGCAGCGGTTGCAATTGCGGGCGGTCGCACCGCATCGGCGGAGGGATGGATCCGCGCCCTGGATGCCCGCATCCAGGCTGCCGTCAACGCCCCCGGCATTCGAGCGCCGCGCCTTGCCAGGAAGCTGCCGCATAGGCCACAATCAGCGCGGCAGGCGCTGAGCCATGCCGCGGGCTTCCATGAATGCTTACTTGATCGTTCTCTTCGTTCTGGTCGCCGGACTCCTCGCGGTCAGTCTGACCCGCCTGCACACCGTCAAGACCGGGGCCGATTTTCTGGTGGCGGGACGCAGCCTGTCCGCCGGCGTGCTGGTCTTTACCCTGCTGTCGAGCTGGATCGGCGCCGGCAGTCTCTTCGCCGGCGCGGAAAACGCCTACCGCAATGGCATGGCCTCACTCTGGCAGCCGGCCGGCGGATGGGTCGGCTTGCTGATCATCTACTTCGTCGCTCCCCGCGCGCGCAAATTCGCTCAGTTCACCATCCCCGATCTGCTCGAGACGCGCTACGGCGTGGCGACGCGCGTGCTGGCCATGATCGCCATCATCCTGGCCTATACCGCCATCACTTCCTACCAGTTCAAAGGCGGCGGCGACATCCTGGCGCTGATTACCGGGGTCACTCCCGGCCAGGGCACCGCCATCATCGCTGCCTTCGTCATCGTCTTCACCGCGCTGGCCGGCATGAGTTCGATCGCCTATGTCGATCTGGTCATCGGCCTGTCGGTCACGGTGATCCTCATCGCCGCCGTTCCCGTGCTGTTGCACCACGCCGGCGGATGGGCGACGGTGCGTGCCTCACTGCCCGCCAATCACTTCCAGGTACTGGGACCGCTGTCGATCTGGCAGGCGATGGGCTATTTCCTGCCCGTGTTTCTCCTCATGCTCGGCAACCAGAGCATGTACCAGAAGTTCTTTTCCGCAAAGTCGGAAAAAGATGCGCGCCGCGCCGTCATCGGCTGGGTCATCGGCACCATCGTTCTCGAGACCATCATCATTGTCATCGCCGTCATCGGCTCGGCGCTCTTTCACGGCGCTCCCGATCTGAAGCCGCGCGAGATTATTCCCTACACGGCGCGCCACGGCCTTCCGGCTTTGCTGGGCGCGATCCTGATGGGCGCCATCTTCGCCAAGGTGATCTCGACCGGCAACAACTACCTGTTCTCGCCCGCGACCAACATCGTCAACGACATCTATAGCCGCTTCATCAACCCGAAGGCGTCGAACCGGCAAGTTTTACTGGTTTCGCGCACCATCGTCGTACTGCTGGGGCTGTTCGCCTTCGCCCAGACCTTTCAGGACTCCATCCTGACCGTGATGCTTTACGCGTATACGGTGTACAGCGCGGCGATCACCCCGGTGGTCATGGCGGCCTTCTTCTGGAAACGAGCAACGGGCAGGGGCGCGGTGTGGTCGGTCTCGCTGGGTACGGTGGTGACGGTCGGATGGAACGTGATTCCGAAGCTCCCGCTGCCAATGGCATTCTCGCCGATGGTCCACCTGATGACCAACATGGACGCGATCTATCCCGCCGTGCTGATCTCCATGGCGGCCCTGGTCTTCATCAGCTTGGCGACGCCGCCACCAACCCGTGCCCAGTTGGCGCCGTTTGCGGAGGCGGCATCGTAAAAACCGCGGGGCCCATTGCGACGGTCGGGAAGCGCCACGAAGGGAAACACGGCAGGGGCGCCCACCATTCTCCGGAATGCAAAATCTTCTGCCGCCTTCGCCTTCCCCCTTTTTCCCTCTTGACCGCCGCTCTGATTCACTGCTACTCTGCGAATGACAACTGAATACACAACGGTTCAGTAACCCTGAATCTTATCGAGAGTGGCTGAGGGATCAGGCCCTGTGATGCCACGGCAACCGGCTCCCCGTTGGAGGGAGTGACAAGGTGCCAAATCCTGCCCCAATGGGGGAAAGATGAGATAAGGGCTGTGCGTGAGCTCCACCCAGCCACATCTTTTCCGGATGGAAAAGATGT
>SCRB01000022.1 GCA_004299545.1 Rhizobiaceae bacterium | reverse complement strand
GCGGGCGCGGACGAGGCGTTCGCGCCCGCGATGAGATCGCCGTCTGCGCCATTTCGGGTGCCGTCGGCACCTTCGCCAATATCGACCCTTATGTGGAAGAGCATGTAGCGAAGAAGCTTGGCCTGAAGCCAGAGCCCGTCTCGACGCAAGTGATCCCGCGCGACCGGCATGCCATGTTCTTCGCCACGCTCGGCGTCGTCGCCTCGTCGATCGAGCGGGTTGCGATCGAGATCCGTCACCTCCAGCGCACCGAGGTTCTGGAGGCGGAGGAATATTTTGCGCCCGGCCAGAAAGGGTCCTCGGCCATGCCGCACAAGCGCAACCCGGTGCTTTCCGAGAACCTGACCGGGCTGGCGCGCATGGTGCGCGCCTATGCGCTGCCGGCAATGGAGAATGTCGCGCTCTGGCACGAGCGCGACATCTCGCATTCTTCCGTCGAACGCATGATCGGCCCGGATGCCACCGTGACGCTCGATTTCGCGCTGGCTCGTCTCGCCGGCGTCATCGAAAGGCTCGTCGTCTATCCGGAAAACATGCTCGCCAATATGAACCGCTTCCGTGGCCTGGTGCACTCCCAGCGCGTGCTGCTCGCCCTCACCCAAGCCGGCGTCTCACGCGAGGACGCCTATCGCCTGGTGCAGAGAAACGCCATGAAAGTCTGGGAACAAGGCAGGGATTTCCTTGAGGAACTGCTCGCCGACAAGGATGTGCGCGCCGCCCTTTCCGAAGAACAGATCCGCGACAAGTTCGATCTCGGCTATCACACCAAGCACGTCGATACGATCTTCAGGCGGGTGTTCGGCAACTCCTGACAATTTTTATCGGGACGGCACCACCCTCACTTCGGTTCCCCATGGGTCGAGCAACGTCTTTTCGCCCTCTGCTGCCTTCGTATTCATCTCGACCCAGGCAAGACCCGTCCTGTCCTTGTCGCGAGGGCCGGCACCGGCGCTCTGCCAGGAATTGGCGCCGATATGGTGGTGATAGCCGCCTGTCGAGAGGAAGACGGCCGCCTTGCCGTAATTCGCGACCGTGTCGAAACCCAATTGCGAGTGCCACCATTCTTCGGCATCGGCCGGGTTGCCGACGCGCAGATGCACGTGGCCGATGATGCTGTTTTCAGGAGCGCCCTTCCAGCCACCGTCTTGTATCTTGTCCTTCTCGCTTAATTCGGCAAGGAGGTCCGGAATATCGAGCCGCACGGTCGCCATCTCGACATGGCCGTCCTTCCAGTTCCATTTGTCGCGCGGCCGGTCGGCATAGATCTCGATGCCGTTGCCCTCCGGATCCGTCAGGTAGAGCGCTTCCGAGACGAAATGGTCGGACGCGCCATCGATCGGTATCTTCCTGTCGATCGCATCCCGCACCCAGCGCGCCAGATCGGCCCGCGTCGGCAACAGGAAAGCCGTATGGAACAGGCCGGCGCTCCGCGGATTGTCCGGGCGGGCGTCCGGCCGTTCCTCGATCTCGATCAGCGGGCGGTCGCCCGCTCCCATGACGATCCTGCCCGTCGAGCGCGCAATCTCGGCAAGGCCGACGACGGCACGATAATAATCCGCGAGCGCCGAAGCATCGCGGGCGATCAATCCGACCCGCCCCGCGCTGATCGGCGCGTCCGCGGCAAATGGCAATTCCTTCATGACCAGATCCTCAGCTATCGCCAATTTCTGCGGCGTTGCGACATACATCGCCCTTGATACGCGGGAGCGCAACTGGCGTAATCGGAGACAGCGCGTTCAGTATTGCGCTGTTTAGTTGCGTCAAATCGCTTGCGCGCCTACATCGCCTGCCATGAAAGCGAAGGAAGCCGACATCCTGTTCGTTCCGGGATTCAAGAACTCCGGCCCCGATCATTGGCAAACACGCTGGCAGGACAAGCTGTCGACGGGCCGCCGGGTCGGGCAGGTGGAATGGACGAAACCCGTCAGGGAGAACTGGACAGAGGCGCTCGCCGCTGCCGTCAACGGGAGCGATCGTCCGGTGGTGCTGGTTGCCCATTCGCTTGGCGTCCCGACGGTGATCCATGCGATCGATGGCTTCAAAAAGCCGGTCAAAGGCGCTTTTTTCGTGGCGCCGCCGGATGTGGCGAACGAGAACATCCGCCCGCGCCATCTGATGACGTTCGGCCCGTATCCGCGCGACCCGCTGCCGTTTC
>SCRB01000199.1 GCA_004299545.1 Rhizobiaceae bacterium | reverse complement strand
TCCCGCGCGCCTTCGGCCGCAGCCTTCGCCATCTGCTCCGAATGGCCCCAGCTCGAATAAAAAAGGACAAGAATCTTGGTCATCAGTCGCTCCTGCATCAATGCAAACGAATCCGTCACCGTAGCAATTTAGTCATCCCGGCGTTCAACGAAAGCGCAGGGATCGGCGACAGATCGTTTACAATACTGCGATGGAGGACGGTGAGCCGCGATTGCTCCCTCATTCCTCGCTTGGCATATGAAGATACATGGACTGGATGCCGACGCGGCCAGGGCCGGTGAAGCGGTTGACGATGAAGTTCATGCCGGCACCGAAGAAGCCGCTCGACAATTTGTCGATCTTCGTCTCCATCCTGACCGACACGTCCTTGAACAGCCAGCCGCCCGGCTCGATATCGATCGTCTCGCCCGGCGCCAGCACTTTCTCGAAGACGTTGCCGTAGCCGTGCAGCCAGACGATGCCGTCGCCATTCTCGCCATGGAAACGGTCGATGAAGAAGCCGCTTTGGCCAAACAGCATGCTGCCGATGCCGCGCACGCGCTCGAAAGTGTAACTGACACTGTCGGTCGCCGCGAGAAACTGATGCTCGCGGACATGGATCTCCTCGCCGCGCTGCAGATGGATCGGCACGATATGACCCGGCCCGTCGCGGCTGAAGGCGATGACGCCTTGCCCCGACGCCTCGGTGACGAAGATCTGGATGCCGGCAACCATCCGCTTCAACGCGCCCTTGAGCGATTTCAGCCCGATTTTGACGGTCGGATTCTTCCAGAGAAGGATATGGTGCTCGAAATAGACCGGCATCCGGGTCACGTCGATCGACAGGACGGGCACCAGTTCGCCGTCAATGTGATAGGTGACCCCACCGAAATTTTCGGCCGAGACCTTGCTCGGCATCAGACGTGGCAAATCAGGCATCTTAGCCCTCCCCCAACCCAGACGGGCGATTCTTACGCCGGTCCGGGGAAGGCGTCGAGCTGGTCCGCAGCCATTATTCGATGCCGAGCTTTTCCTTGACCAGCGCGTTGACCGCCTGCGGATTGGCCTTGCCGCCGGTCGCCTTCATCACCTGGCCGACGAACCAGCCGGCCATGGTCGGCTTGGCCTTCGCCTGCTCCACCTTGTCGGGATTGGCGGCGATCACCTCATCAACAGCCTTCTCGATGGCGCCGGTGTCCGTCACCTGCTTCATGCCCCGTTTCTCGACGATTTCCTTCGGATCGCCGCCCTCGGCCCAGACGATTTCGAACAAATCCTTGGCGATCTTGCCGGAGATCGTGCCTTCCCGGATCAGATCGATGATGCCGCCGAGCTGGTCGGGCGAAACCGGCGTTTCCTCGATATCCTTGCCGTTTTTGTTCAACTGGCCGAGGAGGTCGTTGATGACCCAGTTCGCCGCCGTCTTGCCGTCGCGATCCGCCGCCACCTTCTCGAAATAGTCGGCAATCGCCTTTTCCGAGACAAGGATCGAAGCGTCATAGGCCGAGAGGCCGAGGCTTTCGATCAGGCGCGCCTTCTTCACGTCCGGCAGCTCCGGCAGGCCGGCGGCCAGCGCATCGACATAGGCCTGATCGAATTCGAGCGGCAGGAGATCGGGGTCGGGGAAGTAGCGGTAATCATGCGCCTCTTCCTTCGAGCGCATGGAGCGCGTCTCGCCCTTCACCGCGTCGTACAGGCGGGTTTCCTGGTCGATCGTGCCGCCGTCTTCCAGAATGGCGATCTGCCGGCGTGCCTCGTATTCGATCGCCTGGCCGATAAAGCGGATCGAGTTCATGTTCTTGATCTCGCAGCGCGTGCCGAAAGGCTCGCCCGGCCGCCGCACTGAAACGTTCACGTCGGCACGCAGCGAGCCTTCGTCCATGTTGCCGTCGCAGGTGCCGAGATAGCGCACGATCGAGCGCAGCTTGGTGACATAGGCCTTGGCCTCGTCAGAGGAACGCAGGTCGGGCTTGGAGACGATCTCCATCAGCGCCACGCCGGAGCGGTTCAGATCGACATAGGACATGGTGGCGTGCTGATCATGCAGCGACTTGCCGGCGTCCTGTTCCAGATGCAGCCGCTCGATGCCGATCTCGATATCCTCGAAATTGCCCTGCCTGTCGGGGCCGACCGAAATGACTACGGTGCCCTCGCCGACGATCGGCTGCTTGTACTGCGAGATCTGGTAGCCCTGCGGCAGATCCGGATAGAAATAGTTCTTGCGGTCGAAGACGGATTTCAGGTTGATCGCGGCCTTGAGGCCAAGCCCGGTGCGGATCGCCTGTTTGACGCATTCCTCGTTGATGACCGGTAGCATGCCGGGCATCGCCGCATCGACGAGCGAGACATTGGCGTTTGGCGCGGCGCCGAAGGTGGTCGAGGCGCCGGAGAAGAGCTTGGCGTTCGACGTGACCTGCGCATGCACCTCCATGCCAACGATGATCTCCCAATCGCCGGTTGCACCGGGAATGAAGCGCTTCGGATCGGGCGTGCGGGTGTCAATGAGGCTCATGGCAAATCCATCGGAACAAATCTCGACCGTTGGCTAGTGCAAAGAGTGTGCTAAGGCAAGCACGTGGCGCTGATGCCGCGCCCTGACGGGAGAGATCGAACGGCACCCTTACGATGCTGCCAGCAGGCTTGCATTGCCGCCGGCGGCAGTCGTGTCGACGCAGATCGAGCGCTCGTGGGCATAGGCGGCGGGATTGAGCATTTCGCTGACGATGCGGACGATCGGTCCGGGACGCGCCGCGAGCGCACGGCGAAGGGACTGAAGCGTCTTCGGATCACCCGAAAAGGCAACGAGGTCGAGCGGCGATTTCGACAGGGCTTCAGGATCGACGGAACCTTCCAGAGCCGCAAGCGGCAGTTCCTTGTCGAGAAGCGGCTGCAAGATTTTCAGCGCATCCGGCGCGACGGCAAGCACGTGATTGCCGGCGGCAAGCGCCTGAACGACCTGCGTAAGGAGCATTTCCGCTTCTGGTCCGAGACAAAGAACGTTCCCGCGCGGCACCAGAACCAGGCTGTTCGCTTCGCCGGTCGGTCCAGGCAGATCGACGGGGCCGTAGTCGAGAGCCCCGACGGCAGCCATAACGGCCGCCGCCTTGCCGCGCAGGAGCTTGCGCAGGACAGCGATGCGATCGCTTCGCGAGGCCCAATCGCCGTTTTCGCCCATTGGGAAGCGGAATAGAGTTCGCGTCTCAGCGGTAGCGACGCTGCCGGAAGAACCCGAGGGTTCCCTGCGGAACCGCCTGAGATAATTCGGGCCGCCGGCCTTGGGGCCAGTGCCGGACAGCCCCTCGCCGCCGAAGGGCTGCGAGCCGACGACAGCACTGATCTGGTTGCGGTTGACGTAGATATTGCCTGCGTGGACGGTGTCAACGATGTGCTGGGCACGGTCGTCGATTCTCGTGTGGAGCCCGAAGGTCAGCCCGTAACCCTTGCGGTTGATGTCGGAAATGACCCGGTCGATCTTTTCAGCGTCGAACGTTGCGACATGCAGCACCGGGCCGAAGATTTCACGCTCCATGTCGCCGATGCCGTCGACGCGGAAAATGGCGGGCGCGACGAAGCGGCCGTCGGCCGGCGCATCGAGCCGGGCAACGAGGTGGCCCGCCTCCTCCATCTTGCGGCAATAGGTTCCGATCGAGGCAAGCGCGTCCTCGTCGATGACAGGCCCGACATCGGTCTCGATCCGCCACGGATTACCGACCGAGAGCGCTTCCATGCCGCCCTTCAGCATCGCCAGCACCTTCTTTTCCACGTCCTCCTGCACATAGAGGATGCGCAGCGCCGAACAGCGCTGGCCGGCGCTCTGGAAGGCGGAGGCGAGCACGTCGCGCACGACCTGTTCCGGCAGCGCGGTGGAATCGACGATCATGGCGTTAAGGCCGCCGGTTTCCGCGATCAGCATCGCATCCGGTGCGGCGGTTTCGGCAAGCTGGCGCTCGATCCCCCTGGCAACTTCGGTGGAGCCCGTGAAGCAGACGCCGGCGATGCGCGGATCGGCGACGAGCGGCGCGCCGACAGACGGGCCGTCGCCCGGAAGGAGGTGCAGCACGTCTTCGGGGATGCCCGCCTGCCGCAGGAGTTCGACGGCGCGGTGGGCGATGAGCGGCGTCTGCTCGGCCGGCTTGGCGATGACGGCATTGCCAGTGACGAGCGCCGCGGCAATCTGGCCCGTAAAGATCGAGAGCGGGAAATTCCACGGCGAGATGCAGACGATGACGCCCCGCGCCTCCGTTCCCGCTTCGGCCCCACTCTCAGCCTTTGCCGCCTCGTTCGCATAGAAACGCAGGAAATCGACGGCCTCGCGCAATTCGCCGACGCCGT
>SCRB01000021.1 GCA_004299545.1 Rhizobiaceae bacterium | reverse complement strand
GACATCAGCTTTTCCAGCGCCGCGGCACCGGTCTCAAAAACCTTCTTCGAGTAATCGCCGGCCTCGGCGACGATGCCCTGCGTTCCTGTCGAAAGGGACGCGAAGCTCTTCAAGCCGTTGTCGAGAAATTCCTTGCCGACTTTGCCGGCTTCGTCGAAAGACTGCGTCATGGTGCCAACCTCCTTAGCGTGTCGGGACTTTAATTGTGCGATGCAAAGAATTTAGTGTGCGTCGCACAAAATGTCAATGTTTCCCTCACGGGTTGCCGTGCCTCTATTGTGCCAATCCAGGGGTTGTGTCGAACGCCACCGAAATCATGAACGAATGGGTTACCATAAACGGATTGGTAAGGTGCGTTGGATAGCCTTGCGGTCAACTGCCGCGAGAAAGCGGCGGAAACTGCAACAAAAACTATGGGATAGTGGCGGTGCGTCAGGCCTTCGCGAGCTTCGTGTGTGTGTTCCGTTCATGCGGGGGGATGATCTGCTTCTTGGCCGTCCTGGTGCTGGCGACGGGCGCCATGACGCCTGACGCTTTCGCGCGCCGCTCTGCCGCCATCATGATCGATGCGAACACCGGCAAGGTCCTTTATGAGTCCAATGCGGATGCGCTTTGCTATCCCGCATCGCTGACCAAGATGATGACCCTTTACCTCACCTTCGAGGCGATGGCGGAAGGGCGCATCAACAAGAACAGCCCGGTTCCCTTTTCGGCCTACGCTTCGGCGCAGGCGCCCACCAAGCTTGGCGTCAAGGCAGGTGATTCGGTCAGCGTGGAGACGGCGATCGAGTCGATCGTGACGCGGTCGGCCAACGATTCCGCCGCGGCGCTCGGAGAGCTACTGGGCGGTTCCACAGCCAATTTCGCGCGCATGATGAACGCCAAGGCGCGCAGCCTTGGCATGACCCGCACGACCTTCCGCAACGCCAACGGCCTGCCCGACCCGGAGCAGAAGACGACCGCGCGCGACATGGCCCGTCTGGGCATCGCGCTGCGTGAGCATTTTCCGCAATATTACGGCTATTTCTCAGTCCGGCAGTTCACGTTCCGGGGGCGCGTCATCCGCGGCCACAACCACCTCCTCGGGAAGGTTGCCGGCGTCGACGGTATCAAGACGGGCTACACCCGGGCGTCCGGTTTCAATCTCGCCACCTCCGTCGCGATCGACGGCAAGCACCTCGTCGGTGTCGTGATGGGGGGCCGGACACATCGCGAACGAGACCAGCGCATGGCGGCGCTCATCCACAAGTACCTGCCGATGGCATCCGCCCGCCGCGAAGCCACGGATATGGTCGCCAAGGCCGAACCCGTCCCCGCAACACCGCGCGCCCGTCTGGCGAGGATAGACGAGGACGACATCCCGACGCCCGACAAGCGCCCGCATCGCCAGCCGCAACCTTCCCCGCTCGCGCTCGCCGAAGCGGCGCAATCGGCCGGTATTCAGAAGATCAACGCGGCGGTCGACAGCGTCCAGACCTCTTCGACGAAAGCGGAAGCCCCGGCCAGGCAAGATACGGAGGTGAAGGACGGCTGGGTCATCCAGGTCGCCTCCACGGATAGCAAGGCACAGGCCCGCGCGGTTCTGGAGAAGACGGCCAAGGAAGCGCCTCGCGTCCTGGCGGATGCCTCTCCTTTCACGGCGACCTACGAGAAAGGCGGCACCGTCTATTACAGGGCCCGTTTCGGCGGCTTCTCGTCGAAAGGAAAAGCCTGGAACGCTTGCACGGCGCTGAAGAAGAGGAAGATCGCGTGCTACGCGGTGGCGGCCGAGTGACCACGGCAAAGATCTGAACGGAAAGGCCGGTTGATCGGCGAAAAGTGCGTCTCCCTGGAATGTATTTTGTAAGAGGGGAATTTGCCTTGGCTGGAGAACGGGATGTTCTTGGGTTTATCAATGCGCGGAGCCGCGAGAAGCGCATTCACGATCTGGGCGTGAACGCACTGCATCAGGCGGCATTGCGCCTTGCTGACTTCCGCCGCAGCGGGTCGATCTTCAAGACCAGGGACCTGGTTTCGCTCCTGCTCAGCCATGGTGCGCGCTCATGGCGTGCTTCCCAGCCCGTCGTCACCATCCGCATCCGGGTGTGCGATCCACAGGGACGGCCGGCCATCAGGTTCCGGCTGCAGCCGTAGAGCTGTCTCCGACTCCCGCCGTCAGCGCAAGCCGAGATCGGCAAGCTCCTGCCGGAGATTTTGCGGCAGAGCCTGCCATCCATTGCCCCCTTCCCTGAAATCCGGCGGCGCTTCGGACGGCTTCAGGTAACGCCAGCCCTGGAATGCACGACGCGGCTGCCATTCGGTACGGACGACCTTCGGATCGAGCACGATATGACAGCGGCCGATCCCCCCGCTATCGGTGAACGGCCGGATGCCGAGAATGCGCTGGCGGCACTGGATGTTTCCCTTGATGACCCAATAGAGCGATCCGCCGCCCGTCACCGCATCGACCTGCTTCGGCATCATGCGGGTCGTATGGACATGCTCTTCCGGCTCGCCCCGCAGGCGTTTCTCATCGAGGCGGAAGGCGATCCACTCCTCCAGATCCTCGACACTGTCGGACCCCACGCAAAGCTTGACGATATTGAGCATGTCTCCGGTTTACAGCGCCGAAAGCGGTCGGCGTCAAGCCTCGTCCCGCCCTGTCCACAGGAGGGCTGACGGACCGTTCAGCACTCCACCACGTTGACCGCAAGGCCGCCAAGGCTCGTTTCCTTGTAGCGCTCGTCCATGTCACGCCCCGTCTGCCGCATGGTCTCGACGGCCGCGTCGAGCGGTACGAAATGCGATCCGTCGCCCTTGATCGCGAGCGACGCCGCCGTCACAGCCTTCACCGCGCCGAGCGCGTTGCGTTCGATGCAGGGGACCTGGACGAGGCCGCCCACCGGGTCGCAGGTCATGCCGAGATGATGCTCGAGCGCGATTTCGGCGGCATTCTCGATCTGCGCCGGCGTGCCGCCCATGACCGCGCAAAGGCCTGCCGCCGCCATGGCCGAAGCGGAACCCACCTCCCCCTGGCAGCCGACCTCGGCACCGGAGATCGAGGCGTTGTGCTTGATGATGCCGCCGATCGCGGCGGCCGTGAGCAGGAAATCCCGGATGCCACGCGCATCGGCATCGACGTGGAATTGCTTCCAGTAGCGCATGACGGCGGGAATGACGCCGGCCGCCCCGTTGGTCGGCGCCGTGACGACGCGGCCGCCGCCGGCGTTCTCCTCGTTCACCGCCATGGCGTAGACGGAAAGCCAGTCATTGGCCATGAGCGGGTTCGGCTTGTTCTGGCGCCAGTCCTCGTCCATCCGCTGGTAGAGCTGTCGGGCGCGCCGGCGCACCTTCAGTCCGCCCGGCATGATCCCGTCCTTGGAGAGCCCGCGATCGATACAACCGCTCATCGCTTGCCAGATCCGGTCGAGCCCCCGGTCGAGCTCCTCGCGCGTCCTGTGCATTTCCTCGTTGGCGCGCTTCATCTCCGCGATCGACAGGCCGCTTTCGGCCGCCATGGCAAGCATAGCCTTGGCACTGGCGAAGGGATAGGGAACGCCCTCCTCGACCTTGTCGGCCTTGGACTTCATCCGCTGGAGTTCCTCGGCCGAGACGACGAAGCCGCCGCCTATGGAATAGTAAATCCGCCTGAGCAGAAGCTGGTCGTCCCGGTCGAAGGCGGAAAAGATCATGCCGTTGGCGTGACCGGGCAACGGATGCTTCCGATCGAGAACGAGGTCGGTGGCGCGGTCGAAACGGTATGCCGGATGACCGGGAGGCGAAACGCGCCCGGCGCTTTCGATCGCCGCCAGCATCTCCTCCGAACGGTCGGGATCGACGGTCAGCGGCGTCTCGCCCGCAAGGCCGAGAACGACGGCGCGGTCGGTTCCGTGGCCGACGCCGGTGAAGGCGAGCGACCCATGCAGGCTGACCGCCAGCCGATCGACGACGGCACTGGCCGGGCGCGGCCAGTCGTTTCCTGCGATCTCGTCAAGGAAACGCGCGGCCGCCACCATCGGCCCCATCGTATGCGAACTTGACGGTCCTATGCCGATCTTGAACAGATCGAAGACGGACAGGAACATTGACGGACTCCGCAGGTTACGGTTGATCTTTGGCTCTTTTTCCGATCCCGTACACGACGGCTTCCGACTTCCAATGATGCCACAGCGACACCGTTACGGGCGTTATGTCCCATATGGTCATCGGCACGGCCACCCTCAATCGGGCGCGGGAAACAGTGCGTTCGTGCGCCCCGTCATCCGGTAACCCAACAGCCCGATCCATTCATGAACCGCCAGCGAAAGCGTGCCGACCGAAGTTTGCGGATCGTCATGGCTGAAACCGAATTGCTCGTCGCCCGATGTCCGGTAGTCGGATGGCCATGGGATGACCGGGAAGCCGACCTTGCGGAAAATGCCAACCGATCGCGGCATGTGGAAGGCGGACGTTACCAGCACCCAGACATCGCCCGGCTTCGGCTTTGCGAGAGCCTTGGAGAAAACCGCGTTCTGGTAAGTGTTGCGGGACCTGCCTTCGAGGATCAGCCGATCCGCGGATATCCCCATTGCGGCGAACAGCTTGGGCGCAGCCACGGCGTCGGGCATCTCGTCCCGGACAAGCGAACCGTTGCCGCCGCTGACAAGAATCTTCGCCTGCGGATAAAGCCGCGCGAGCTTCAGCGTCTCGATGACGCGATCTGCCGCTGCGTTTAGCTCATAGCCATGCCGCGCACGGTTCACGCCGCCCTCGAAGGCCCCACCGAGCAGGATGATACCCTTAACGTCCTGCGGCAGGTTCGCCGGGCGCTGGAAACGCGCTTCAAGCGGCTGCACCAGCAACACACCGATATCCGACCAGATGGAGAGGGCGAGCACCACGAACGCAACGGACGAGAAGCCAAGCGCCAGCCGCCTGCGATGCAGGAGGAGCGCCACGGTGCCGATCGCCAACAAAAGCGCGATGAAATTGAGCGGATGGAGAAAAAAACCACCGAGCTTGGAGACGACAAAGAACATCATATTCTTTCCTGTGACCGGCAGCCCGGCTGCCACGGCTTTCGGAGAGTGAAGCGGAATCAGTCGTCGGGCAGCAGGGGCGGCTTTTTCCCTGCTTCCTTCGTATTTCCAGCGACATTCAGCCGCAATTGGTTCAATCCCCTGGCAAGCAACGAGAGTTCGTCGTCGGAAAAGCCCACCTTCAGCCGCATGTCGAACACCATCGCAGCTTCCCTCAGCCGGGCAAAAAAAGCCTCCCCTGCCTGCGTCAACTCGACGATATGGACGCGACGGTTGCGCGGATCGCGACGGCGCGTCAACACGCCTTGCGTCTCCAGACCGTTCAGATGGTGGGTCAGCGTCGCTCCCCTGATCCCGATGGCTTCCGCGAGTTCACGCTGATTATCGACATTGCCTCTCTTGAGGGAAAGCAGGATCAGCCAGACCGGAAGCGAGCCGCCGGCCGCTAGGAGGGCACTGTCGAAAGCGCGCCGAACCGTTCTCGATGTGAGATTGAGTTCCAATCCTATGGGAATCCGGTCCATCATGAGACCGGCATATCACAGGTCAAACAATTTGACATCTAACAATTTGAAATCTATTTTCCAGCCATTCGCAGGAGAGATCACATGCAGACGACGTTGATGATCACCATTGCCGTCCACGCCCTCACGGGGGTGTTCTGGGCCGGCACCACCTTCGCGCTCGCCCGCCTCGAAGGCGCCTATGCCGAACGTTTTTTCCGGCCGCAGATGGGCGCTGCCGTCCTCGCTGTCCTGAGCGGTGCGCTTCTTTGGCATTTCCTGCATGAAGGCGGTGTCGGCGCGCCTGAAATGGTGCTTTCCCTCGGCATCCTGACCGCGCTCGTCGCTGCCGGCGTGCAGGGCGCGATGATCGGTTCGGCGCGTCGCAAGCTGGCGCAAGCCGGCGCCGACGAGACGCGTTTACGCTTGCGCATGGTCAAGGGCGAGCGCATCGCCAGCGCGCTTCTCGCGATCACCATTGTCTGCATGGTGATCCAGCGCTACGCCTGAACGGACGCGGTTAGGCGGCGGATTTCACCACCATTTCGCCGGCTCGAAGCGCCCTGCCGCCTGTTCGATCACATGCGCGGTGCGGAAAAGCGTTTCTTCCTCGAAAGGCCTGCCGATCAGTTGCAGGGCAAGCGGCAGGCCGCGCGCATCCAGCCCTGCCGGCACGGCGATGCCGGGAAGGCCGGCCATGTTGACCGTCACCGTGAAGATGTCGTTCAGGTACATCTTGACAGGATCCGCATTCATGTCCTCATCGGCGATGCCGAAGGCGGCTGACGGCGTCGCGGGCGTCAGGATGGCGTCGATGCCGTCAGCGAAAACACTCTCGAAATCGCGCTTGATCAGCGTGCGGACTTTTTGCGCCTGCACGTAATAGGCGTCGTAATAGCCGGCCGAAAGCACATAGGTGCCGATCATGATGCGACGCTTCACCTCGCGGCCGAAGCCAGCCGCACGCGTCTTCTCGTACATCTCGACGATGTCGCGGCCGGGCACGCGCAGGCCGTATCGCACGCCGTCATATCGGGCGAGGTTGGAGGACGCCTCGGCCGGCGCGACGATATAGTAAGCGGGAAGCGCGTATTTCGTATGCGGCAGCGAGATATCGACGATCCTTGCACCCGCCTCTTTCAGCCAGGCAATGCCCTTCTGCCAAAGGGCCTCGATCTCGTGCGGCATGCCGTCGACACGGTACTCCCTGGGAATCCCGATCGTCATGCCCTTGACCGAGCCGCCGAGCGCGGCCTCGTAATCCGGCACCGGCCTGTCCACGGAGGTGGTATCCTTCGGATCGACGGACGCCATTGATTTCAGCAGGATCGCTGTGTCACGCACGTCGCGCGCGATCGGCCCCGCCTGGTCGAGCGAGGACGCGAAGGCGACCGTGCCCCAGCGCGAGCAGCGGCCATAGGTCGGCTTGATGCCGACCGTGCCGGTGAAGGCGGCCGGCTGGCGAATGGAACCGCCCGTATCGGTCGCCGTCGCACCGGCGCAGAGCCAGGCCGAGACGGCAGCGGCCGATCCGCCCGACGAGCCGCCCGGCACCAGGTCGACATTGGAGCCCTTTGCGCGCCACGGATTCTTGACCGGACCATAATAGGAGGTTTCGTTGGACGACCCCATGGACGAATTCGCCATGG
>SCRB01000198.1 GCA_004299545.1 Rhizobiaceae bacterium | reverse complement strand
AACGGTCAGGCCCGGCATGCGATTGACGAAATGGACGACGCGGTGATGGGCGCGGCCGAACCCGTATTGGGCGAGGATCTGATCGGGATCGGATGTAAAGTCCCGATAGGCGAAGAAAAGCAGTTCGATGATGGGAAAATCGATTCCGCTTTCGCCTGTCATCGGATCGTTGACCGGGGTGGTTTCGGAGAGGGCGATATCGTCCTTTTCTCCGGTGGCGCCGCTCGACTGGATCATGACACTCCGTTTCGCCATGAATTTATGTCAGTTATGTTGACGTAAATAAGCCGCCATGATAATTTTTGACAAGCTTTTCGACGAATTGCGAACGAAAAGGCATTCGGTAAGCGTTTTCTCTTACTTTTCTTCAAGATGCCTCGCTTGCAGCGCCGATGCGATTCAATCGGCTGGCAGGTGCTTCAGCCGAACCATAAATGTCAAGCATGCGGGGTTCATTCCGCCGCAGCAAGCAAGCGGGCGGCATTCGCCCGAAGGGAGAGAAACGATGGCATCGGTCTCCTTCGACCAACTCGACGGTTTCATATGGATGAACGGCCAGTTTGTGAAATGGCCGGACGCGAAGATCCACGTGCTCACGCACGGACTCCATTACGCCAGCGCCGTCTTCGAGGGCGAGCGCGCCTATGGCGGCCGCATCTTCAAGCTCAGGGAACACACGGAGAGGCTGCACCGGTCGGCCGAGATCCTGGGCTTCGTCATTCCCTATTCCGTGGCCGAGATCGAGGAAGCCTGCAGAGAGCTTCTTCTCAAGCAGGGCTTTGCCGATGCTTATGTGCGGCCGATCGCTTGGCGCGGATCGGAACAGATGGGCGTTTCGGCTCAGAACAACCGGATCAATTGCGCCGTGGCGATCTGGCAATGGCCGAGTTATTTCGATCCGGCGCAGAAGCTGAAAGGCATCCGCCTCGATATGGCGGAGTGGCGCCGGCCGGACCCTCGCACGGCGCCGTCGAAGTCGAAGGCCGCGGGCCTCTATATGATCTGCACGCTGTCGAAACATGCAGCGGAATCGAAGGGTTATGCCGATGCGCTGATGCTCGACTGGCGCGGCCAGGTCGCGGAAGCAACCGGCGCCAACGTCTTCTTCGTCAAGGACGGGGCGCTTCATACGCCGACGCCCGACTGTTTCCTCGACGGCATCACGCGCCGTACGGTGATCGGTCTGGCGAAGAGACGCGGCATTGATGTATCGGAGCGGGCGATCATGCCTGAAGAACTCGATGGTTTCGAGCAATGCTTCCTGTCGGGGACGGCGGCGGAAGTGACGCCGGTAGCGGAGATCGGGCCTTATCGGTTCGAGGTGGGCGAGATTACCAAGGCGCTGATGAACGACTACGCGGCCGAAGTGCAGCCGAAACAGGCCGCTGCGGAATAAATGCACGCCCTGAATCCGCCGGAAAGGACCGTTCCATGGGACAGTTGAGGGCAGGGATCATCACGGTCACGCCGTTCCAGCAGAATTGCGCCATCCTGTTCGATGAGGCCGAGAAAAAGGGTGTGGTCGTCGACCCCGGCGGTGAGGTGGAGCGCATCCGCGAAGCGATCGACGCGAACGGCATCGGGGTCGAGGCGATCTGGATCACCCACGGCCATATCGATCATGCCGGCGGGGCCATGGATCTGAAGGACGCGCTCGGCGTCGAGATTATCGGCCCGCACAAGGCGGATGAACCGCTCCTCTCCAATCTGGAGGCGCAGGCGTTGCACTTTGGCGTTGCCGATAGCGTGCGCAACTGCGTTCCCGACCGTTTCCTCGAAGAGGGGGAGACGGTGTCGTTCGGGGCGCACACTTTCAGGGTCCTGCATTGCCCGGGCCATGCGCCCGGCCATGTCGTTTTCTACAACGAGGCGGCGAAATTCGCCCATGTCGGCGACGTGCTGTTCCATGGCTCGATCGGGCGCACGGATCTGCCGGGTGGCGACCATGCCGCCCTGATCCGTTCGATCAGGGAAAAGCTTCTGCCACTTGGCGACGAGGTCGGCTTCCTCTGCGGCCACGGTCCGGGCGGACGTTTCGGCGAGGAACGGCGGACGAACCCGTTTCTCGCCTGACCGGGTCAGCCGACCGAGAGGTTGATCGCTTTCGGGCCTTTGCCGCGCTTGTCAGGCTCCGTCTCGAACGTCACCTGCTGGCCATCTTCGAGACCGGGGAGGCCGGATGCCTGCACGGCCGAGATATGGACGAAAACATCCTTGCTGCCGTCGGCCGGCGTGATGAAGCCGTAGCCCTTGGCGTGATTGAAGAACTTGACGGTGCCGGATTGCGGCATTGAGGAACTCCTTCTCCCATCATCAGGTTGTCCCTGGGCAAGCGCGTTCGCGCCACGCCCCGCTCGGTCGTTTACAGGAGGAGAAGAAACAGTTGGCACGCGCCGGGGTTTTGCCGAACCCTCTCTTCTCGCGAGCCACCCGGGTGCTAAGCACGTTTCAAGTCCGGGGCATGCTATTCCAGTCTCCGGGCCGGCAAATACCCGAAACTGGATTGTGCGCATTCTTTCGTCGCTCGTTCAATGAAAAGTTTTTTAACCGGCAGGTGGTGGGTGGGAGCCACAAAAAAGCGCCGCATCGCTGCGACGCTTCTGATCCGGGAAAACCGGACCGGAGATCGTTGCTTTACGCGGCGCGCAGATTAACCGCCTTCGGGCCCTTGCCCATGCGATCCGGCTCCACGTCGAACGTAACCTTCTGGCCGTCGACCAGAGTGCGCATGCCGGAAGCTTCGACGGCGGAAATGTGGACGAAAACGTCCTTGGCGCCGTCGTCCGGCGTGATGAAACCAAAGCCTTTGGTGGTGTTGAAGAACTTGACGGTGCCGGTCTGGGCCATGGGAAAACTCCTTTTTCCCTTTCATGTTTCTGGCATCCGTGCAACGCGCACGGTTTCGCCACCCGCTTACGCGGGGCTGTCAGATATTTACGGTAGCGGGGAAAGGGTCGTCCAAAACGTCCAGTCTCCGGGTTGGCAAATGCCCGAACTTACCCTTTGTGGCACGGTTTCCGCCACTTGGCAAGGCGGCAGGGCACAATAAATTCCATACCAGTCTGGACCAAGGCAATCCAGCGCGACCGCGCTCGGCAATCTTCCTGACAATGCTTTGTCAGGATTGTCGCGAGAGCTGGGCCAGGAACGTGTCGCGGTCTTTTCATCCGACGGGACTCCGCCCATATTCGACCGATGGCCAGAACACCTGCAAAAACGTCGCCGCCTTCGAAGGAGTCTCCGTCAGCGAAGACCGGGCGAGAAGACGCCGCGCCGCGCCGGCGCGGCAGCCCGCTGACGGACTACAGCGACGCGTCCGAGCCTTTGCACGGCTTTGGCGAGGCGCCGCAGCCCGCGCTTTCCGGCGCGCCGCTCTCCGGCTCGATCGCCGATTGGGCCGACGAGATCGCCAAAGAGGCGGAGAAGGTCTCGCGCCCGATCTCCCCTGCGAAGGAGGAGATCAGCAAATCGCAGAGGCACGCCAAAAAGATCCCCGAACGCTCCGCTGCCCCGACGCGAACAGGGCGCGGCACGTCCATGGGTGGCGCGGCCTCGGCGAAGGAACGTGCTTCCGTCGGCCTGATGCCGGTCGCCGGCCTCGACGTGACGCTGGAGGAAGCCGACGGGCTGAACAATTCCGGCGTCACCGCAACGGTCGCGGCCCTGTCCAAGCTGATCGAGGGTGGCAATCCTCTGCACAAGGACGGGCAGTTGTGGGTGCCGCACCGGCCGCAACGGCCGGAGAAGTCGGAAGGCGGCATCGCGATCAAGATGGTGTCGGACTACGAGCCCGCCGGCGACCAGCCGACCGCGATCGCCGACCTCGTCGAAGGCATCAACCGCAATGACCGTAACCAGGTGCTGCTCGGCGTCACCGGGTCGGGCAAGACCTTCACCATGGCGAAAGTGATCGAGGCGACGCAGCGGCCGGCGCTCATCCTGGCGCCGAACAAGACGCTTGCCGCACAGCTCTATGGCGAATTCAAGAATTTCTTTCCGGAGAA
>SCRB01000197.1 GCA_004299545.1 Rhizobiaceae bacterium | reverse complement strand
TAACTTGACAGGATTGGCCGCGATGGCTTCGCGAGGAAGTACGTTACGGTTACAGGCGTCGTAGCCGGCACCCGGATGAATGCCGGATGGCCTGCAGCAGATCGGCAGTTCCTGTGTCCAACCCGATGAGCGAAGAGTGCCCGGAGCGTATCGTACTGGATAGCCGCAACCAGGTGTGGCGCAGGCGGCGTTACCGTAACGTACTTGTTTGACCGCCTGACCCTGACGCCAGATCGGATTTCGCAATGGCAGTGAACGCCATTCGCCTGACCCGAGACGGAGCGGGAAAATGCAGAAACGTGCGATCCTGTTGGCTTTGGGCCTTTCAGGCCTACCCTTGTCCTACGCTTATGCCATCCCCGCTACGGCGACCGACAATGTCAAACTCAGAACCGGTCCCGGCACGGGTTACGGCAGTGCCGGAACCATACCGGCAGGAACCCGGGTTGAACTGAAGGGCTGCGACGATGCCGGCGCCTGGTGTGCGGTCGACTATGCAGGCAAATCAGGTTTTGTCAGCGGCAAGTACCTGAATCAGTCGGATGCGGACGCCCCAGGCTGGCCGCGTGCCTACGATACATCAGGCGGCGGCCAGATTGTACTCTACCAGCCGCAAGTGTCGGACTGGAGCGGCTTCACCAGGCTGACCGCGCTTGTGGCCGCGGAATACAAGGCAAAGAAAGACGCCAAGCCGGCCTTCGGCGTGATCACCCTGAAGGGTGACACGGTCGATGACCATCAGACCGGCCAGGTGATCCTGAGCAACGTGCAGGCGACACAGATCGAATTTTCCTCGCTGGAACGAAACCAACTCTCTGACCTGTCACTCCAGGTCGGCAAGCTGCTCCCAACCGGCCCCCTGACGCTGACGGAGGATCGGCTGACCGCCAGCCTGGCGGGCTATCAGAAGACGGGGAACGTCAACGGGCTGAAATCGGATCCGCCTCCGATTTTCTTCAGCACCTCGCCCGCCGTCCTTCTGCAGACCGATGGCAAGGAAACCGTCGCACCCGTCAAGGGCGACGCAGGGCTGTCTTTCGTCATCAACACCAACTGGGATCTCTTCAAGGTCGACGCGGATGGAAGCTACTATCTGCGCGACGACAAATCCTGGCTGACCTCGAAATCCCTTTCGGGTGAGTGGAGCCCGGTCACGAGCCTTCCCGACCCACTGCCGCACCTGCCCGACGAGGACAACTGGAAGGACGCACGCGCGGCGATACCGCCCGCGCCGTTCGCCGAGGGTAAGGCACCGAAGGTCTTCTACTCCGACAAGCCGGCCGAACTCGTCCAATTCAAGGGCGAGCCGACATATGAGCCGGTCCCCGGCACCGGACTTGAATGGGTATCCAACAGCGATGGTGACGTGTTCAGAGCCAAAGCCGATGGAACGATCTACGTCCTGCTGTCCGGCCGCTGGTTCTCGGCCAAATCGCTGGATGGGCCGTGGACCTTCGCCACCCCGACATTGCCGGCGGATTTCCGCAACATTCCCGACGACGCGCCCTACTACAGCGTCCGTTCGTCGGTGCCGGGCACGTCCGAAAACGCCGAAGCTCGTCTGAAGGCGAATATCCCGCAAATGGCGCGGGTCGCCACCGATAGCTCGGTCACCGTCGACGTGGCGTATAGCGGGGCGCCCAAGTTCCAGCCGATTGCCGGCACGAGCCTTACCTACGCTGTCAACACCAACAATACAGTCATCAAGGTCGGTTCGAAATTTTACGTCCTGAAGGACGGCATCTGGTTCGTCGGCGACAAGCCGGAGGGCCCGTTCGCCGTCGCGAAGTCGGTGCCGGACGAGATCTACAAGATCCCGCCATCCTCTCCCGTCTACAACGCCACCTATGTGCGCGTTTACAAGACGGAAGATAACGCGGTCTGGTACGGCTACACGCTGGGTTACCTCGGAGCATATCTGGCCTGGGACGCGGTGGTCTACGGCACCGGCTGGGCCTACGCGCCGTACTGGGATTACGGCTGGGCCGGGCCCGGCTACTGGCCGTACTATCCGCGGCCGGTTTCCTACGGCATAGGCGCCTATTACAACCCGGTCCGCGGGACGTTCGGCCGCTACGGCTACGCCTATGGCCCCTATAGGGGGATCGCGGCGGGCGCGGCCTACAATCCCAAGACAGGCACTTATTTCCGCGGCGCCGCGGTGGCCGGTCCGGCCGGCGAGCGCGGCTTCGTCGCGGCATACAATCCCCGCACCAATACGGGCGCTTTCGCGCGCGGCGGCAGCAATGTCTACGGTTCGTGGAAGAGCGCAGGCGTGCGGCACGGCTCCGACTGGGCTCGCGCCAACGGCGGGTCGCTGGCAGGCGGCGGAGAGGCGGCACGGTGGCGCACCTCCGGCGGGAATCAAGGCTTTATTGCCCAAGGCAAAGGCGGCGACGTCTATGCAGGTCGCGATGGCAACGTCTATCGCCGGGACAATGGCCAATGGCAGAAACATACGCCTGGTGGATGGTCGCCGGTACAGAAGCCGTCGGCGGATAATCTAAAACCTCGCGGCGGGTCGGGAAACCGTATCGCGAACCGAACTCAGCGCCCGGCGGGTCATGCTCGCGCTCAAATTCCCGATAATCTGGGTTTCGACCGTAACGGCCGCCTGCGCGGCAACCAGCGCGCGCTTGCGAACCGCGCCGAGTTTCATCCGCAGTTCAGAGGCGGCGGCTTCAATCGGGGCGGCGGCTTCCATGGCGGAGGGGGATTCCATGGCGGCGGATTCCACAGGCGCTGACCGTCATGGTCTTTAGCAGCTCGCGAGCCCGAGCATCAGCCGGCAGAAAGATGACGTCCCGAAACCTGATAACAATGCCGGACCACAGGGCAGCCGGCTTCGGCCTTCGTGCGCTTACTCTCCTTGTGGCATCCGCCGCGTTGGCGAGACAGGCGGAATGTGCGTCGCTGGTTCCCGAAGGCTCGGAACTCGTCCGGAACGTGGAGGGTCTGCACCTCCTCCGTTCGGTGCGGTCAGGAATAACAGCGTTCAGCGCCGACTTTCCGGCGGCGCTCGCCTGGGCTGGTACTCCCAAGGATTGGCTCGTCATCCTGGTCTGCGCGGCTGTTCTTGCGGCTGCATCCTACGCGATTTCCACGCTGGCGCGCAAAGCAGCGGAACGCGGTGAACTGCACTTTGGCGCGGTCGCGCGGATCATTGTTTTCGTGCTCACCGGCAGCCTGCTTCAATTCATGCTTCCGGTTCCGGACCGAACGCGCGCCGTCGCCTTCGTCATCTTCACAGGCGCCGCATTCGTGTGGGGTGTCGCGGCGGCAACGAACGCGGCATTGCGATACGGGTTCGGCAGATCGAACCCCCTATGCATCGCGGCCGTCTGTCTTGCGGCCGTATGGATCCTTTCAGGCTATCTGACGCTTGGGCTGCTGAAGCTTTCGGATTCCTCGGCCGAGGCCGTTGCCGCGGCAGGAATGCTCTTCTGGATCGTCCTGGTCGCCATCAGCATCGTCATCCTCGGTCTGGTTCTCGGCATTCGCTCACGGCAACCGGATCGGGCTAGTCGCAGCTGGCGGGAAAGGCTGGAGAATCCAGCCGCCGAAATCGTCCTGAACGAGCCCCGCTGGTTCTTCGGACTGGTCCTTCTCCTGATCGCGGTCGTCATCGCGGCGCGCATTGCACGGGAGCAGAACGGAGCCTTCGCCGGAGGTGCGATCGCGCTCCAGTTGCTTGGATTGCTCCCCATCGCGATCAGCCGCCTGCTACAGGAGGAGCGGAGCGGCGTCTCCTGGCGCCAGATTCTCGCCCGTTGCATGTCTCTCGTGACGTTTATTGCTTTTTGGGTTTTCCTTGCCTGGGCCGTCGGCGTCAACCTGGTCGACTTCGCATCCGAACGGATCGGCGAGAGGGCGGTCCGTATCCTTCTCGATATGGGCATCGCGATTGCCGTGGGCTTCCTGTTCTGGCAAGTCGCATCGACAGGGCTCGATCTGCTGGCCAAAGCTGGACCCTCGGATCAGCCTTCCTCCCGTATCCTGACGTTCATCCCGCTCCTGCGCGCGATCCTCGTTTTCTTTGCGGTGGCCGCGACGGGAATGATCATCCTGGCTGCGCTGGGGGTCAACATCGCTCCGCTGCTGGCAGGCGCGGGAATCTTCGGCATCGCCATCGGCTTCGGTTCGCAGGCGCTTGTAAAGGATGTGATCTCGGGAGTCTTCTACCTGTCGGACGATGCTTTCCGCGTCGGCGAATACATCAATGTCGGCAAGGCCGAGGGAACGGTCGAATCCCTGTCCATCCGCTCGATGAAGCTGCGACACCCGAACGGACCAATTTTCACCATTCCCTTCGGAGAGATCGGCGTTATCAACAACCAGAGCCGGGACTGGGTAATGGTGAAGCTGGATTTCCTGCTTGATTTCCGCACCGACCTGCGCGTGGCCAAACAGGTTGTGAAGAAGATTTCCAAGGCAATTGAAGACGACCCGAACCTTGGCGGTGGATTGATTCAGCCACTGAAATTCCAGGGGGTTAAGCGAATGGAGCCGTACGGAATGGTGATCGGCACCAAATTCATGGCGCGGCCGGGGCAGCAATACGAATTGCGCCGCGAATTTTACGCGCGTCTCAGGGATGGATTCGTCGCAGCGGGTATTCAGTTCGCGCGGCCGCGGGTGTTCGTCGATACGGCCAACGCACCGGATTCCGTTGATGCGGAAACTTTGGGTGCCGCTGCCACCACGGTCATTCAGCCCGATGCTGAAAAGGGGTGACGATGTTCCTTCTCCGGCACGTGTAACTGTTACGTGCTTTCCGCAAACGACCGCAATCTGCAAAATCATCACGCTAAAGAAGCTCGATTGAGAGCAAAGCCTGTCGCTATCGGGAAAGGACGATGATGTTGATGCGCTGCTTGAAGCTGCTGATACTCAACGCGCTTTGGACATGCCCTCTCGTGCTGCCTTCTGCCGCTCAGGAAGCCGACGACTTGGCGAAGAAGCTCGCCAATCCCATCGCCAATATGATCAGCGTGCCACTGCAGAGCAATTTCGACTTCGGGGCCGGCGCGGGACGAGACGGCTTCGGCTATACGTTGAACGTTCAGCCGGTGATCCCGTTCTCGCTTAACAACGATTGGAACGTGATTACCCGCACCATCATTCCTCTGGAATATCGAGACTACATTCCAGGCCAGGGCAATCTGTCCGGGCTCGGCGACATCAATGCCAGCTTCTTCTTCACTCCCAGTCAACCTGGTCCGGGGGGTATCGTCTGGGGTGTCGGGCCTGTCTTTCTCCTGCCAACCGCCACCAACGATTTCCTCGGGACCGGGAAATTCGGTGTCGGGCCGACCGGCCTCATCCTCAAGCAGAGCGGTCCCTGGACGGTCGGCATGCTGGCCAACCACATCTGGTCGGTTGCAGGGAGCCATGACCGTCAGGACATCAGCCAGACCTTTCTGCAGCCTTTCGTCGCCTATGGGCTGGGGCATGGGATGACGCTTTCGCTCAACGCCGAATCCAGCTACGACTGGATCGTCGATCAATGGACGGTTCCGATCAATCTTGGGATTTCGAAGGTCTTCAAGGTCGGCAACCAGGCGATGAGCTTTCAGGTCGGCGGCAGGTACTATGCGGAGGCGCCGGCCGGCGCGCCCAAATGGGGCATCCGCACGACACTGACCTTCCTGTTCCCCGAGAAGTGAGCGATGGCGCCTGCTTTGCGCAGCGCAGCGGGAAGAGCGCCGGCTGGATCGGGAAGCTCTTCTTGTAACTGTTACGTACTTCCCAGTTCGGATCGTTGGACGAAGGATTTCAAGGGCTGCGGGAACTGTCGGATGCACTCCCGTAAGCCGCTGCGAGGGTTTTGAGGGGACGATGATGAACCGGCTCAGACTGTCCGCCGCAATTGGCTTGTTTGCCTTTGGTCTCCCGACCGGAGCGCAGGCGACAGAAGCGGCGCTCGGCCACTACCTCACCGGCCAGAATGCCATGCCGCTGGCGGCCATCCTGCCGCCGGCCGGCGTCTACTGGAGCGACGTGAGCGTCTACTACAGCGCCAGCGTCGGGCGAAAGATGAGCATTCCGGTCGCAGGCCAGATCCGCGCCGGATTGAAGGCAGTCGTCGTCGGGACCACCTTCACCGGCCTTTGGGTGCCGAACGTCCAGGTCGCGCCAAACACCACCCTTGCTTTCAGCCTGTCGATCCCGGTCGAATATCTCTGGGCGAAAGCGCAACTCGGCGCGAGAGAAGTGACCGAGGCAAATACCGCGCTCGGCGACATCATGTTTGCGCCGACGATCGGATGGCATTCGGGCAAGAATTTCCTTTCCGCAAGCGTCCGCATCTTTGCGCCGACAGGTTCCTACCATGTCGGCGCGCTCGACAATGTCGGCATGAATTATTGGACGTTCTCGCCGACGATCGCCTACACCTATCTCGACATGACGAGAGGCCTCGATTTCTCTGTGGTCGCCGGCCTGGATATCAATACCAGGAATCCCGATACGAATTACAAGAGCGGCGCGCTGTTTCATGTCGACGCATCGCTCATGCAATATCTGAACAAGAAGTTCGCGATCGGCGTGATCGGCGCCATGCTCTATCAGGTCGAGGACGACGAGGGTGGGCTTGCAGGCAGGCTCAACGGCTTCAAGGGACGCTCCTTCGCGATCGGCCCCATCATGAAATACACGGCCGGCACCGAGAAGCACCCGATCAACATGTCTCTGAGCTGGGCGCCCGAGTTCGGCCAGAAGAACCGGTTCAAGCATGGCAACGGCGTTTACTTCAGCATTTCCGGTTCCTTCTGACCTCTCCCTGCCGCCCCGGGCCGAAAGGAAGCCTCATGTCTGACCACCTGCGGTGCCTGAACACGGGAGAAGCGGACATCCATCCCGAGGTCTAGCTGCCGAACCTCGACAATCTGATCGACAAATACGTGAGGAAAGCGGGGACCGTGGCCTTGAGCCCGACAGGGGTCCCGGCGTGGCAGGGAATATGCGCCAACCGGGTAGCGGCCGACAAGTATGGCATCAAGAACATCGCCGACCTGAGCGATCCGAAGAAGGCGGCCATCGTCAAGGAGCCTTGTTTCGTTAGCCGCAGAGGTCTTCCAACGCCTATTTTGGGGGACCAGGGTGGGGGGCGATATCCCACTAACGTATTGATTTATCGGGAATTTTCATTACTAATAGGCGATGGCGGAGAGGGAGAGATTCCACCACTATAGCCGATTGCAACATATTGATATCATTGACCTTGGCGTGTGGCAATCGTCGATGAATGGAGTTTGGCGGCTAAATTCCAAGGACTCCTGACCAAAAATGCGGGGATTATGCAGTCGACATTCGCCGCCTCAAGACACGTTCACAACTAACAGCGAGCTTGCCGCAAGCGGACGTCATTCAAATTCTAGGCAGAGATCGCGACCCATGAACGGACCCCAGCGCAGGAGTCGGAAGTCCGGGCATGTGAGAAGGTGCCACGGCGCGGACATGGCTTCGGTGGCCGTAAAGATGCCGGCGGTTCGCCTCCCGATGCCGGGAATATCCGCCAGCATTGCGGTCGGCAGCGAAAGGACGGTGTCGAGGGATGCGGTGTAGGTCGTCGCGACCATCTTCCTCTCGGCCATCTGTATCGCGGCCGCCGTCATCTTCTGGCTTTGATCAATGTCCTGAGCGTAGATGTCGCCCGCTGAAGATTGTCCGTCGATGCTGTCAGGCGGCTCGGGGGAAAACTACATGCGGCACATGCTGGCTTCGCGGCGGAGATCCGCGACTGCGTTCAATCCGTCTTTGCGAATTTCAATTGCCTCGACAGATCCGAAATAGGGAACATGGGTGCGGATCTTCTCCACCGCCATACCCTCTTTCCCGAGACCTTCGATAACTTCGTCCGGCACGTTTTCCTCGACCATCAGCCGGCCCGCTCGCCCGAGGCTCCAGCGCGGCGCGCGAACAACCTCCGCGAGAGGTCGGCGATGATCCAAAAGGCCGTTGATCGTCTGGGAGAGTGTCACCGTTTGCCCGGAGCCGCCAGGCGTGCCGATGACAAACCTCAGCGCCCCGCCTTCGACGATGATGGAGGGACTCAACGAATGGGCAGGCTTCTTTCCAGGCATTACGCTATTGGCACGCCCGGGAACATGCGTAAAACCGGACATGCGGTTATTCAACAATATGCCCGTTTCCGGATCAACGATACCGCTCCCAAACTCCTGCATGACCGATTGCAGGACGATGATCGCATTGCCTGTATTGTCCGCGATCGACAATGTCGCCGTGCCTCCTGTCGGAAGCGACGCCATTTCCGCTTGCCCCGCCTTGAAGGCGCATCTGACCGCACCGATGAATTCCTCCGAAAGCGCCTCCTGCGGCGGAGGCGCGCAGGCGGGGTCGGCGATGAAGGGCTCGGACGCCGCGAAGGCGACTTTGGCCGCCATCATCAGCCTGCGGTATCGTTCCATGGAATCAAGCGCAACGTCGGGAAATGGTTCGGCCGAGAGCGCCGCGAGTTGCAGCAATAGGGCAAGGCCGTAGGAATTGGGTGGCGGAACGATGACGTCGTAGCCTCGGTAGCTGGTCCGCAGAGGCTCTACCCACACCGCATCACAGATCGCGAAGTCCGCCGTGGAGAGCGCTCCGCCATTCCGCTGGACGGCTCCCGCGATGGATGCCGCCATGCGATCCTCATAAAGAGCCTTCGCGCCACGTTCCGCAATTTCGGCGATACATTCGGCCAGATTGGCTTGTACAAGCCGTTCCCCATATTTCAGCGGCTGCCCCCCGGGCAGGAAAAGCGCTCTCGAACCCTCGTCGGCGGCAAGAACGTCACGATAATGCGTGATGTCTCTTTCAAGTTTTTTAGAAACTGGAAATCCTCTGGCTGCGAATTCGTGAGCCTTGCTGAAGAGGTGCCCCCACGCGAGCCGCCCGAAGCGCAGATGGAG
>SCRB01000196.1 GCA_004299545.1 Rhizobiaceae bacterium | reverse complement strand
GCCAGTTCGGTTATGCAAAGGAGGAGGCCATCGGGCGGAACGTGAACATTCTCATGCCGGAACCGTACCACAGGGAGCACGACGGCTATCTCCAGCGCTATCTTGCGACGGGCGAGAAGCGCATTATCGGCATCGATCGTGTGGTCGTCGGCCGCAGGAAGGACGGCTCCACCTTCCCGATGAAACTGGCGGTCGCCGAAATGCAATCCGCCGGCCGCACCTTCTTCACCGGCTTTGTACGGGATCTTACCGAACGCCAGCAATCCGAGGAGCGGCTGCATGAAATACAGGGCGAACTGGCGCATCTCGCCCGCCTGAGCGAGCTCGGCGAAATGGCGTCCACACTTGCGCATGAACTCAATCAGCCGCTGGCAGCCATCGCCAATTATGCGAGAGGTTGCCAGAGGCTGCTCGATATGCCGGGCGGCGCCCCATCGACACAACTGAAAGACGCGCTCGCCGAGATGGCGCAGCAATCATTGCGGGCGGGTGACATCATTCGCCATCTGCGTGAATTCGTGAGCCGTGGCGGGACCGAGAAATCGATTACTGATGTCCGCAAGCTTATCGAAGAGGCCGGAGCGCTGGCGCTGGTCGGCTCGCGTGAGCAGGATGTAAGGTCCGTGTTCGATTTCGCCGCGGATACGGCAAAAGTCTTAGTCGATCGGATCCAGATCCAGCAAGTTCTCATCAACCTCATGCGCAATGCCATCGAGGCGATGCGCGAGAGCGCTCGACGGGAACTTGTCGTACGCACCAGACTGGATGGCGAAAGTCATGTCGTGATCGAAGTGGCCGACACAGGCCCGGGAATTTCGAAAGACATCGCCGCCCGATTGTTCCAACCTTTTGTCACCAGCAAGCCGAACGGTATGGGGATCGGCCTTTCGATATCGAGGCGCATTGTCGAGGCCCATGGTGGCACCCTTACGGCAAGCGGAAATGCCAAAGGCGGCGCGATCTTTCGTATCGAGCTTCCGTTGGACGTGAAAGAGGGATCCCATGCAGATCGGTGACTATCTCGTTCATGTCGTCGATGACGAGGAACCGGTCCGCAAGTCGCTTGCATTCCTACTGGCGACGGTGGGCTTTCCCGTACGTCTCCACGAATCCGCCACGGGCTTTCTCTCAGTGGTGTCCACGACCGGCAAGGCCTGTCTCATCACCGATCTGAAAATGCCTGACATGAGCGGCGTCGAATTGCTGGAGAAGCTGAACGGCATGGGCGTCAATATGCCGACCGTCGTCATCACCGGCCATGGAGACGTTGCGATGGCGGTGGTGGCCATGAAGGCAGGCGCGATCGATTTCATCGAGAAGCCTTTTGCGGACGATGTCCTGATCGATGCCGTCAAGCGGGCAGCGAGCCGCCTAGAGGGCGCTGACGAGTTCGCCCATGATTTCAGGGTCCTGCGCACCCGTTTGGATAGTCTTTCCGAGCGTGAGCGTCAGGTGTTTTCCATGATCGTCGCAGGTTCGCCCAACAAGACGATCGCCTATGATCTCGGCATCAGCCCGCGGACTGTCGAAGTTCACCGCGCCAACGTCATGTCAAAGATGCAAGCGCGCAGCCTTCCCGAACTCGTCCGGATGTCGATCGCCGTGGATATTGCCGACAAGGGCGGTTAGAGCAACAATGCCCCTCTCTTCTCAGGCGAGATTTTGACCCGGCGCAAGGCGCGGTTTCCGCAGAAGCGCGACAAGAATTGTCCTGAACCGTGAAAAGAATACAGCCGGGAGGAGTCTTTGCGGTGGCCCGATCCGCGAGAATTATCGTTGCGGCGCCGGACGAGGCTTTCAGGCGCTCGCTTGTTTTTGCGCTGGAAAGCGACGGCTTTACGGTGAATCCGCACGCACAAGCCGCCGAAGCCTTCGCTTCGCCCCATGCACGTCACGCTGCATGCGCGGTCATCGACGACGATGCGGTGAGCGACTGGACGCTTGCTTCCCGGCAGTTCGGCCACTTCGGCCGGCCTGTGATTGTGCTGGTCGGGTTCCTTGGAAAGACGCCGCTGACGTCCCAAGCGCGATTCGTGATAAAGCCGTTTCTCGGCGAACCACTCGTCGAGGCAGTGCGTGACGCAATCGCTACCAAACACTAAAGCCTTTGCCGCTGATTTTGAATCATAATGGATTCACAGATCGGGCCAAATCAGACAAAGTCGACGATGCAGTCATGGCGCTGTTGCTGCTGGCGCGCTTCATGACAAGCACTGCGCGTGAAACCGATGCCGGCGGCCCGCGCTGACGATCTCCGGCGGCTTACTGTGCGAAAACTGTCTTTATCCCTGTCCATAAGGACAATGCGACAGATTTACAGCAGCCGTGCAAGGCGGCCGCCCTCGGCTTGCAGTTACCCATAAGTTTCTGGCCCTGAGAAAGGTCTTGATCCTGAGGAATCTGCCGTGATTCGTTGTCTGGACCTTCAACCAAAGGGGTGCGGACATGG
>SCRB01000195.1 GCA_004299545.1 Rhizobiaceae bacterium | reverse complement strand
AGGTTGAAGCTTTGCGCCAATCCATGAACGTTCGCTCCGGCAAGGAATGGGAGCCGTTCGAGGGGCTGCCGATCGCCCCAAAAGGAATGCATGCTTTCCTTGCGTCGGTGCCGTTCGCGCAGCGTGGTCGCCGCCGCTCAAAGGCAGGCGAGATTGTGGTGCCCGAGCATCTGGGTTTCTCGGCGCAGCCGTCGATGTCGACGCAACAGGGTTTTGGGCTCGTTATGCACGAGATTGCCAAGTCAGACACAGCCCTTGCCGACCGCATCGTCACCACCTCGCCAGACGTCACCGTCTCCACCAATCTCGGTGCATGGGTCAACCGACGCGGCCTGTTCTCCAAGGACACGATGGCCGATCTGTTCAAGACGGAGCGCATCCCGTCCACCTACAATTGGACCTTTTCGCCGAAGGGCCAGCACTTGGAACTTGGCATTGCGGAGATGAACCTGTTCCTCATGCTTTCTGCGCTCGGTCTGTCGCACTCGACCTTTGGAGAACGGCTCCTGCCGGTCGGCACCCTGTATGACCCTTTTATCGAGCGCGGGCTCGATGCCCTCAACTATGCCTGCTATCAGGATGCGCGCTTCATGATCGTCGGGACTCCATCAGGCGTGACGCTGGCGCCTGAGGGCGGCGCGCATCAGTCGATTGCGACGCCGCTAATCGGCATGGCGCAGGATGGGCTGGCAAGCTTCGAACCGGCCTTCGTCGATGAACTGACAGTGGTGATGCGCTGGGCGTTTGAGCATATGCAGCGTTCCGGCGAGGCGGAACTCGACAGGCTAACGTGGTTGCGCGACTCCACGGGAGGCTCGGTTTATCTGCGGCTTTCGACGCGAACGATCGAACAGCCGAAACGCGAGATCACGCCGCACATGAAAGAGGATATCATCAATGGCGGCTACTGGATGCGAAAGCCGGGCCCCAATGCACAAATGATCGTCGCCTATACCGGAGCGGTTGCACCTGAAGTCATTGAAGCCGCCGGCATGATGGCAGAAGATCGTCGCGATATCGGCGTCTTGGCCATCACGTCAGCCGATCGGCTGAACGCGGGCTGGACCGCAGCGCAGAGCGCGCGCGAAGTGGGATTGAGCCATGCGCGCAGCCATATCGAACGCCTGCTATCTGATCTTCCTTCCCATTGCGGCATCGTCACGGTCATTGATGGGCACCCGGCGACGCTTGGGTGGCTCGGCTCGGTTTGTGGCCATCGAACCCGCTCCCTGGGGGTGGAGCGTTTTGGCCAGACGGGCTCTATCGCAGAACTCTACCGCCACTATGGCGTCGACGTTCAGGGAATTTTGTCCGCCGCAGCGGCGCTGACGCCCGGACGGCCGATTCGCAATTTGCGGGTCGCGTAGGAGCTTATGTTCCGCATGTGCCGATTCGCAGGATTGTTGGAATATTACAGCTTGGCGGACTCACGACCAGTATCGCGAGCGTGAACCGATGGGCTGCGGGAGGGCTGGCGTCGCTTCGACGACGCGCATGCGGCAGTGCCGTCGTTGCCCATCGACGATAGGATCGGCGAGCAACAGGCAATATAGCGCCCATCCAGCGGTTGATAGAATTTTACTGCCGACCTCCGCTCATAGCACCGTCGGCCGAAGCGAAAACGATGCGTGGCCCTAGAGGACGCTTTCACGCCAGTCTTGCGAAAATCATTGCCGACATAAAGCAATGGACAGGCATTTTCATTCGCCACCTCATAAGCGAAGCAGTCGCCGAAGTTTAGGATCGCAGCGTGAACTCCTTTTCCCCAATTATCATAAGACTCCGCTATTCGGCGCGCCGAAGTCGGTGTCACGTTGGGTCAAAACCAAGCCCATGGATCAAAGTGCTTCTCCTCGCCCACTTTCCGGCGGGCGGAGACGATCAGCGCTTCCGGGATCGTTCCCGCCGAAATAACGAAAACATCGGCTGCTTCAATTGCAGCACTGCAAGGATCGACTTCCAGCTGGTCAATTGCCATCAGGACATATCAACGGCAATCATTTCGGCAAGCCGTTCTCATCATAAAGAAAATCCTGGCTCTTCTCCGCTTTCGGCCCTGCTGCCGCCTTTGCCACACCTGCTTTGCGAACCGCTTGGAGCAGGGCACGTCGTACTTGAGGAGTAGTCACGGTTCTCATCGGCACCAACCTGACAGCGGCTTGGCCATGACGGGTAGGAGGGATCTCGTCGCCGGCTTCAGCACGGCGTACAAGCTCCGTCCGTTGTCCTTTCGCTTCGGTAACGGAAATCTGCACAATTGGGGTCCCTAGGACGAGCAGTCGATTTGCGCTCCTGAAATGGTCCATTGTATGCTCCGCGTAAAGGTTTATCAAATCCGGTCAAGAGGCTGGATTTGCAGCAGTTCGTCTATCACGCTGATGCCTGATTGCTCGATTACTTCAGGGGGAAATGAGGTCTTCGACGCGGGCGAGCCTGATCAGGTCAGTCAGTGCCGAGCGGACCTGTGGCCAGGGAAACTCCGGACAGGCTTCGCACCACTCGCCCTCTCGAAGGAGAGCGTCGAGCTTGGCAGCAATACCGGCCACCGATTGCGCCGGCGTAGTCCA
>SCRB01000194.1 GCA_004299545.1 Rhizobiaceae bacterium | reverse complement strand
AAAACCGACACCTCCTTCGCCGCAATCATCCATCTCGCCGCCGCCGTCATAAACTCACAATGAATCTCAACAGACCTTAGCCCCTATTCCCGGAGAAACCGGACCAATGCCGCGCGCTCCGTGCCGGCGGCATCGGCGATGCGCCCGGCAAGTTCGACGGCCGCGGGGCGGATACGGCCTTCGGGGCGGTCCAGCCAATAGGCGACCGGATTGAGGACGGTTCGCCCATCGACAACGGCGAGACGGCCGTTTTCGATCATGCCGGTCGCCAGAGGCGGCCGCGCCAGCGCGATACCGAGGCCGTGCGCGGCGGCGTCGAGTACCAGATTATAGTCCTCGAAACGACGGTCCTGGGGACGCGGGCGGTAATCGATGCCCTGGGCGCCGAGCCATGCGCGCCAGCCCGACGCATCCGAATCGTGGATGAGGGGGTGCGCGAGCAGGCGCTCCGCATTGCCCGCGCCGATCGCCTCGACCAGCACTGGCGAGGCGATCGGAAACAGGTTTTCCTCGAACAGGCGGACCGAGACCCGGCCGGGGATAACGCCGCGCCCGCAGCGGATGGAAAGGTCTATGCCTTCCTGTTCGAGGTCGTTCTGACGGATATCCACGTTGAGCGTGATGCGCAGCTTCGGTTCGCCTTTCTCCAGCACCGTCAGCCGTGGGATAAGCCACAGCGCGCAGATCGACGGGATGGTCGCAAGCCGTACCACCGCCGGCCCGCGTTGTTCGCGCCAACGGTCGGTGTTGTCGGCGATCAGCGCGAAGGCCTCGTTCGTCCTGTGGAAGAGCCGCTGGCCTTCGAGCGTCAGTCCGACGCCGCGCGCGCCGCGCTCGAAAAGTTTCAGGCCGAGCCAGTTCTCGAGCTTCGCCACCTGGCGGCTGATCGCGCCGTGGGTGACGTTGAGGCGTTCCGCGGCGGCCGAAAAGCTTCCTGTCCTCGCCGCCGCATCGAAGGCGCGCAGCGTTTCGAGCGGCGGAAGACGCGGGGTCAAGCTGTGATCCATAGTCACAGCAGAGCCTCGAATTCGTCGTTTGTCAATTCAGCGCAACACAGGCAGGAAACGGGTCGCCTTTCGAGGAGCAGGCCGTCATGAAAGCCGAAATCGCCCTTCAACCTAGCGAAAATCCTTTTCCGATGGACAAGAGAGACCAGAATTCCACTGACGGCGTTGCCATAACTGCGCTCGCCGTGACGATTCTTGGCTGGGCATCGGCTTTCCCTGCGATCCGTGCCGGGCTCACAGGCTTCGGTCCGATGGAACTGGGTGCGCTCCGTTTCGGCATCGCCGCTGTCCCGGCCGCGATCTTCCTCGCCATCACCCGTCCGAAACTGCCGGCACTTCGCGAGGCCTGGCGCTTCGTCTTCGGTGGCGTCGTCTTCGTCGCGCTTTACACCGTGCTCTTGAATACCGGTGAGAAAACCATTTCGGCAGGCGCGGCGAGTTTCATCATCAACGCCGCACCTGTCCTGACCGCGATCCTGGCGGTGATCTTCCTCGGCGAACGGTTCCCGGCGATCGCCTGGGTCGGCACCTTTGTCTCTTTCGCCGGTGTCGGGCTGATCGCGCTTGGCGAGGGGAGGAGCCTGCAGGTCGGCTACGGTGCGTTGCTGATCTTCGGGTCGGCTGTCTGCACCGCCTTCAACAATGTCGTGCAAAAGCCGCTCTTCGCCCGCCACCGGCCGCTCACGGTTTCGGCGTGGAACATGGTGATCGGCGCGCTGACGCTCTCGCCGCTCCTGCCGAACGCGTTGTCCGAAGCGGGCACGGCACATCCCGAACCGCTCTTCGCCGTCATCTATATGGGCATCGTGCCGGGCGCCGTCTGCTACGCTTCTTGGTCGGTGGCGCTGGCACGCCTGCCGGCGGCGCGGGCCGCGAATTTCCTGTTCCTTGTACCGCCTGTCGCCTTCCTCATCGGCTACCTCTGGCTTGGAGAGGTGCCGAGCCTGCTTGGCCTCATTGGCGGGGCGATGGCGATGGCCGGCGTGGCGCTGGTCAACCTGCGGCGCCGGAAGTGATGCCGCTCAGTTCGCGGCGGTGACCCTGTAACAGCCGTCCTCGCCAATGAACTGCGTCAGCGTGCCGATCCGGATCATGTGGTTCACATGCGCGTGCGCCTCGCTGAAGGCAAAGCTCATCTGGTGCGGATCGAGGGAGCGGCTGAAGAGGATGGGAACGATTTCCGCCACGGTTCGCGGCCTTTCCCGGCAGGCCTCGTCGATCAGCCGGCAGCGCGCCGCGTGATGGGCGGCGAGTTCCTCGCAGCGCTCATGCAGGCCATGGAAGGGCAATTGGTGGCCGGGCAGGACCAGCGCTTCCGGGGAGATATCTTTCCTGATGGAACAGAGCGAACGAAGATAAAGCCCGAGCGGATCGCCATCCGGCTCGACCGCCCACACACTGATATTCGGCGAGATCTTCGCGATCACCTGATCGGCGGCCAGAAAGAAATTGTCTTCGCGGCAATAGAGCATCAACTGCTCGGGCGCATGGCCGTCTCCCGACATGACGGCGAAGTCGCGCCCGCCGAGCCTCAGCGTGTCGCCCTGGACGAGGCGCAGGAAAGTCGGCGGCAGCGGCGTCACCATCTTGAGGTATTGATGTCCCTGCGAGGTGACGAGATCGACCGCTTCCGGCCTCATGCCGTGTCGCTCGTAGAAATCGCGATAGGCCTTCGCATCGAGCGCGCCCGGCTGGAGCGAAATGGTGAGGCAGCCGAGATAGGACGTCTGGCTGGTCAAAAGCGGGATGTCGAGCTTCTGGCAGAGCCAGCCCGCCAGCCCGATATGGTCGGGATGGTAATGGCTGACGATCAGCCGCGTGATGCGGCGGCCCGAAAGCGGCCCGGAAAGGAGGGCCTGCCAGGCCTCGCGGGTCCTGCCGTCGCCGATCCCGGTATCGAGGATCGCCCAGCCGTCGCCGTCGTCGATCAGATAGACGTTGACGTGGTCGAGTCGGAAGGGCAGGGGAATGCGGGCCCAAAGCACGCCCGGCACGACCTCTACCGCTTTCCCGGCCGCCGGCGGTTCGGTGAAAGGAAAAGACAGTTCCGTTTCGTCCTGCCTGCTCGGCATGGCATCGTCCCGTGTCAGGAAATCGGGCGCGGCCCACCCGGCGGATGCCGGCAAGGCATCCCGCACCTGTTCATCATCCCTGGCGCGTGGTGTAAACCCCTTGGCTGTCTTTCGGGTGCGCTATTCGGTCTTGTAGAGAAGCCAGTCCTTGCGCGGTTGCGGCTTTGCCTGCGGCTTCGGATGGAGCGTGATCCGGTTGCGGCCGCCGGCCTTGGAGGCGTACATCGCCTTGTCGGCCTTGCCGTAAAGGTCCTCCGCGCTTGTCGCGTCGGCCGCCATGCAGACGCCGAGCGACATGCTGATCGGGCCGCAATTGCGGCCCGTTTCCCTGTCGATGAAGACGCCGCGTTCGGTTGCATGGCGGACGTCTTCGGCAAGGGTCGCGACGGACGCTTCGCTCAAGCCTTCGAGGATGAAGGCGAATTCCTCTCCGCCGGTGCGCGCGATGAAGACATCGGCGGGCAGACTGGCCTTCAGGAGCCTGGCAATCGATTGGATGATGCGGTCGCCGACGGGGTGGCCGAACTGGTCGTTGATACGCTTGAAATTGTCGATATCGGCGACGATCAGCGCGTCGAACAGGATGTGCTTCTGGTCTTCGTATATGGCGGTCATTCTTGCGTCGAAGGCGCGTCGGTTCCACAATTCGGTCATCGGATCGGTTTCGGAGAGCTTCTTGTACTCCTCCAGCTTCTCTTT
>SCRB01000193.1 GCA_004299545.1 Rhizobiaceae bacterium | reverse complement strand
AGGCAACAACGAGAAGGTTCCGAGACAGATGGGCAAACTAAACCTCTCCGTCGCCATCGGCGATTACGACCGCACTCGACCGCTGGTCGACGGCTCGGTGCAGATCGACGGCTGCGATCCCGTCTTCATGACGCTTGATCCCGAAGAGATATTCTTCCGGGCATTCAGGCATGCCGAATTCGACGTCTGCGAGCTCTCGATGAGCAGCTTCACGGTCAAGACAGCCACCGGCACCTCAGACTATGTCGGTATTCCAGCCTTCGTGTCGCGGGCGTTTCGACACACGGCGATCTATGTGCGCACAGACAGGATCAAGCAGCCAGGCGACCTGAAGGGCAAGCGCGTCGGCCTGCCCGAATATCAGTTGACCGCATGTGTTTGGGTGCGCGCGATCCTGGCCGACGACTACGGTGTCATGCCTGAAGACGTCATCTGGGTCCGCGGCGGCATCGAGGACCCTGGTCGTTCCGAAAAAATCGCGATCAGTTTGCCCGAGGGCGTCGTCGTCCAAGACGCGCCGGCGCACCGCAGCCTCTCCGACATGCTCGCCGACGGCGAGATTGACGCGATGGTGACGCCGCGCGCGCCCTCGTGCTTCGCCCGTCAGGCGCCGCACGTCGGATGGCTCTTCGATGATCCTATCGCCGTCGCCAAGGACTATTACAGGCGCACCGGGGTCTTTCCGATCATGCATGTGCTTGGGCTTCGTCGAGAATTGGCCGAGCGACATACCTGGCTGCCAGCTGCGCTCCTCAAGGCGTTCAACAAATCCAAGAGCGTCGCTCTGGCCAAACTCAGCGACACCTCGGCCACGAAGGTCACGCTGCCATTCGTCGAGGAACAGCTTGCCGCTGCGAGGGCTTTCATGGGAGCCGATTTCTGGTCATACGGCATGGAAGATAACCGCGCCACACTGGAAACCTTCCTGAAGCATCATCACCAGCAAGGCCTGTCGGCACGCAGCCTGAATGTGGAGGAATTGTTCCACCCGGCAACGCATGAGGCTGTAAAGTTCTGAGCCCGGGTTGTCCTCCCAGCGCTACGAGCGCGACTCTACAAGCTCCAGGCGTAGATCTGGTACATCTGAATTAGCCGGTCGAAACTTATCGCCGCCACTTCGAGAACTGAATGTTCCGCCGATGGCGCCTGTCACATGGAGTTCACCTACACAACGGAACGCAGCCAATCGGCGAAAAGCGTGATCATGCGCTCGCGTGGGTGTTCGGGCAGATGGAGCAGATAGTAACCCAACCCTTCTAGCGAAAGCTCGTGCGCCTTGACCAGTTCGCCCCGTTCCAGTTCCGGCCTCATGATGATGTCGCTGCATATCCCCACGCCTTGTCCGGCTAGCACGGCCGCGATCGCATGCGACTCCTCGCGGAAGCTGAGCTGACAAGGTTCCACGTCGCGGGGAAAGCCGGGGTCCACCTCGCGTGCCTTCATCCACCAGCGCCGCCAGGTCGGGGTCCCGGCATCCGTCTTCATCCAGTCATAGTGGATACGCGGCAGCCGGCGCATCTCGACCGGATCCGCGAGAGGTTTGCCGTGAGGAAGCACGTCGGGGCGGCAGATCGGAAAATAGGTATCGCGAAACAGCTCCTGCGCGACGTGTTCGCTGGGCATTCGCCGCCCGTAGCGGATGGCCACGTCGGCCTCTCCGCTCGCGAGGTTCAAAGTACGGTCGGTGCCGATCACCTCAAGCGCGATCCGAGGCTGGGTTTCCCGCCATCTCGGAAGCCGTGGCACCAGCCAGCGGCTGGCGAAGGCGTTTGGCGTGGTGACGCGTAAGGTCTCGCTCAGCCCCCCGCTGGAGAAGTCCGCAAGCGCCGCCGCGAAAGAGTCGAACCCATCGCGCAGGATGGGGAACAGAACCTCGCCGGCCGCGGTCAGGCGAAGGGGACGTGGTCGGCGGGAAAACAGGGATTGGCCGCAAATATCCTCCAGCAGGCGGATTTGGTGACTTATCGCGGTCGGCGTGACGCCGAGTTCCGCCGCGGCGAGCCCAAAGCTCAAATGCCGAGCGGTGCTCTCAAAGGCCCGCAACGCATTGAGCGGCGGCAGCTTCCTCATCGCTTCATTATAGATGAATTGAGTTCACCCGGCACCTGATTTCTTCGATTTTGCCAGTGCCTTCCCCTCGTGGGAAACTGAGCCGCACATCCAGAAGGAGAGCGAACATGCAGCCCGAGGTCATGACGGCCAAGCCAATTGAGAACGGCTCCCTGCGGGAAACCGCCCGGCTTGGCCTGACGCTTCGCGGGGAGCTGGTGTTGGCAACCGATCCCGCCTACGCACAGGCGCGGCAAGTCTGGAACGGCCTTGTCGACAAACACCCGGCCGCGATTGCCTATTGTGCCGGCGCTGACGACGTGGTCGCGGCTCTTTCCTTCGCGCGGGAAAATGCGATGCCGCTCTCGGTGCGCAGCGGCGGCCACAATGTGGCGGGAAATTCCGTCTGCGAGGGCGGACTTGTCATCGACCTGTCGCGAATGAAGAACAGGTCGGTAGACGACAAGCGTCGCGTTGCCTGGGCCGAAGCCGGGCTGACGCTCGCCGAGTTCGACGGCGCGACACAGGTGTGCGGCCTGGCGACAACCATGGGCGTGAACGGTGATACAGGGATAGCCGGGCTAACGCTGGGCGGCGGCTTCGGCAAGCTCGGGCGGCGCTTCGGTCTCGCTTGCGACAATCTTCTGTCAGCGGAAGTCGTCACGGCAGATGGCAAAGTGCTTCGCGCCAGCGCCGATGAGAATTCGGATCTCTTCTGGGGATTACGCGGCGGCGGCGGTAATTTTGGCATCGTCACCGGCTTCGAATACCTGCTCCACCCAATCGGGACAGAGGTTCTCGCTGGTTCGGTTGTTTTCGCGGAAACCAAGGCACGAGATGCGCTGAGGTTTTATGACGAATTTGCGCGAACGGCACCAGATGAGCTTAGCCTCGACGCGGCCCTGGTAATTTCTGCCGGCGAACGAATGTTTTCGATCTCCGTCTTCCATTCGGGCTCGCCCAGGGAGGCCGAGATGGCGATTGCTCCGCTGCTGGCCTATGCGCGGGACAAAGCGGTAGACGTGCAACTCGGGCGAGTGCCCTACCTGCAGGTGCAGTCGGCTGGCGACGCCATGTTCCCGCGCGGGAACCGCTACTCCTGGAAGGCGCAGTTCATGCGCGAACTGGGCCAGGATGCGATCGACGTTCTCCTGGACGTCTACAAGAAGGCGCCGAACGATAACGCGCTGCTCGTATTCCAGCAGGTCGGTGGAGCGATTTCCCGTGTTCCTGTCTCGGAAACAGCCTATGCGTGCCGTGACGCTGAATTCGACTGTTTTCCAGTCGCCATCTGGAACGACCCCTCTCGAGACAAAGAAAATATCGGCTGGGTCCGCGAGGTGTGGGCCGCAGTAAAGCCCTTCTCCACCGGTGCCGTTTATGTGAATAATCTCGGCAACGAAGGCGAGGAGCGCGTGAAGGCAGCCTACGGTCCAAACTACCGGCGGCTTGTCGAATTGAAGAACAAATACGACCAGACGAACATGTTTTGCTTGAATCAGAACATAAGGCCGCGAATGCCCAGATAGCTACGTCCACTATTTGGATAACCACCCGAGGCCAGGTTCTTGTGCTCCCGGTGCATACGTACCAAACCACGTTCTCGCTCAGGCCATTGATACCCACCATACGGATCAGCGGAGTCTCCGGTTCCCCGGACAAGCGGGACGGGCGCTGCAGGCTTCTGAAGCTGACGGCGGAAGGCGGGAAAAAGCACGACACTATCCTCGCCGTCTCGCAATGGCGCTAGCAGCGTCTTATGGCCAGCCTGCCATGCGGCTTCGACCTTTGTTTCATCTGTTGAAACGGCCTCAATATCCCGTTGCCCTGCCGGCAGGCGCGCCATAGCCTTTCCGAGGCAATTGGATCCGTCGCCGGAATGGCTGTTCATGCAAATGGCAACCACGTATCGGACCCTGATAGGGGAGAGCCGGCCACATGGATCGCTCACAAGCCGCTTCTTTTTCGCGGAAAAAAACAGGGGAAGAACTATGCTGAAATGCAAATCCATCAACCTGGCATGCACCATCGCATTTGTCGTGGGAGGCGTCGGTTGTGCCTGGGCCAGCCAGATTCCGGTCACCGACAAGGTCAAGGAAAGCGGCAAGCTGACGATCGCCAGCGGGCTTGATTATGCGCCGATGCAATTCGTCGATGCTCAGGGCCGCCCGGCCGGCATGAACATCGAAATGGCGCAAGCCGTGGCCAAGGAACTCGGGGTAAAGCTTGACATCGTCACCATTCCGTTTAGGGCACAGATTCCGGCGCTGGTTTCCGGGCGGGCGGATATCGGCTGGGCTGGCTATACCATCCTGCCCGAGCGCCTGAAGCAGGTCGATTTCGTCGGCTACGAAAAGACCGGAACCGTCGTCGTCACTCTGCCCGCCAACAAGGCCGAGTTCGCGAAGGAATCCGGTATCTGTGGCAAGAGGGTCGCCGTCGCCAGCGGCAACGCGGCGGCCGGTGTCGCGCGCCAGTTGAGCAAGCAATGCGCGGCCGATGGCCATTCGCCGCTCGACATCCAGATCTTCCCGGACCAGAAGGACACGATCCAGGCGCTACTGACAGGGCGCGCCGAGGCCCGCCTCGACGATGCGACCTCCGCTGGTTATTATGAGGCCACGACGAAGGGCAAGAATGTCGTCGTCGGCGATCCCATAGATCCGTCGCCGCTCGGACTGGCGATACGGAAGGGTGATAGCGCGACCGGCAAAATGCTCGCCGCCGCCCTCAACGCATTGATCGCCAACGGTACCTACGCGACCATTCTCAAG
Source organism: Rhizobiaceae bacterium (assembly GCA_004299545.1). Lineage (GTDB taxonomy): Bacteria > Pseudomonadota > Alphaproteobacteria > Rhizobiales > Rhizobiaceae > Mesorhizobium_L. Next base: position 4,573 of record SCRB01000193.1, on the reverse strand, counting down.
AAATACGGGATGGGCGCCGCCAGCGTGCCGAAATCGGTCGTCTACACCGACATGTCGCAACTCAAGAATTGAGGCGCCTGGCGATATTCGACCTTCGTTGCGTGGTGCGTCCTTCGAGGATCGCTGGCGCCAATAGTCTTCATCTCGAGAGGTGAGCCCGAAGGGCGCACCCAGGTCATAGTGACGAGCGAGCATGGAAACCGCCGGCATAAAACGAGAGGATATTGGTTTGGAATCCTCAAAGGCCATGGTCGAGAGCCGGCTGGCGGCGGACATGCTGACGGTCGTCCCGTTGCGCCATCCCTGGCGCAGCGCCGCCGTCGTGATCGTCCTCGCCCTCGTCGCGCTCCTCTTGTATTCGGTGGCGACCAATCCCGAATTCCAGTGGCCGGCGGTCGGGCACTACCTCTTCAATCCCCTCATCCTGGCGGGCGTCGGCATGACGCTCCTGTTGACGGTCATCATCATGATCCTGTCTTGCATCGGCGGGACGGTGGTAGCGTTGATGCTGATATCGTCGAGCCGGCTGCTTTCCATCCCGGCAAAATTGTTCGTCTGGTTCTTCCGCGGCACGCCGGCTTTGGTGCAGCTGATCTTCTGGTACAATCTGGCGCTGCTTTTCAAGCACATCGCCCTCTACATTCCCGGTTACGGCACGATATTCTCCATCGACACCAACGACGTGATCACGCCCTTCACGGCGGCCGTCATCGCCCTCTCGCTGCAGGAATCCGGCTACATGGCCGAGATCGTCCGCAACGGCCTCAAATCGGTCGGCCACGGACAGACGGAGGCGGCGCTCTGCCTGGGTATGAAACCCAGCCTGCTGATGCGGCGCATCGTGCTGCCGCAGGCCATGCGCGTCATCATCCCGCCGACCGGAAATGAGACCATCAACCTGCTCAAGACGACGTCGCTGGTGAGCACCATCGCTGTGGGCGACCTGCTCTACTCGGCCCAGTCGATCTACGCCCGCACCTTCGAGACCATTCCGCTCCTGCTTGTCGCCAGCTTCTGGTATCTCGCGATCGTGTCGATCACCTCGATCGGGCAGGGCTATCTCGAGCGGCATTTCTCGCGCGACGAAATGGCCACCACCGGCTCGGCCCTGTCCACCCTGCAGGCGCATTTGTTCAGCTTCCGCAAGAGGGTGGCGTCATGAGCCATTTCGAGCGGTTCGGGGTGTCTCCCGATACGATGATCCACGCCGCCGGCGTGAGAAAGAGCTTCGGCTCGCTGGAGGTGCTGAAAGGCGTCGACGTCACCGTGACGAAGGGCCGCGTCGCCTGCATCATAGGACCGTCCGGCTCGGGGAAGAGCACTTTCCTGCGCTGCATCAACCACCTCGAGGAGATCAACAAGGGTCTGATCCTGGTCGATGGCGACTTCGTCGGCTACCGGCTTCAGCATAACAGGCTGTTCCAGCTGCCCGCCGCCGCGATCTGCCAGAGGCGGGCCGAGATCGGCATGGTATTCCAGCATTTCAATCTCTTCCCTAACATGACGGTGCTCGAAAACCTCATCGAGGCGCCCGTACGGGTGCGGCGCGAGCCGATCGTGCAGGCGAGGGAACGCGCCATCGGGCTGCTCGAGCGCGTCGGGCTGGCGGAAAAGAAAAATGTCTACCCGCGCCACCTGTCGGGCGGCCAGCAGCAACGCGTGGCGATTGCGCGCGCCCTGGCGATGAACCCGAAGGTGCTGCTGTTCGACGAGCCGACTTCGGCGCTCGACCCGGAACTGGTGGGCGAAGTGCTGGAAGTCATGAAGGACCTCGCGCGGGCGGGAATGACCATGGTGGTGGTCACGCACGAGATCGGATTTGCGCGGGAGGTCGCCGACCAGCTGATCTTCATGGATGACGGCGTGGTCGTCGAGAGGGGAACCCCCGGCCAGATGATCGCCAACCCGGCGTCGCGGCGGACACGGGAGTTCCTGGGGAGGGTGCTGTAGGCGTCTTCGAGACCGCAGCGAAACAGGCACCGGCCAAATGCGCGGGCGCTCCCCATCAGTCCGTCAGGCAGGCCAAAGCCCCGGAACGACGCGCCGCCGCCTCTATCGGAAAGTGAAATATGCCAGAACCAGAACCCATCTTCATCGATATCGCGACCGGCAATTTCAAGAGAGGCATCTTCAATGCCATCATCGCGCCGCGGCCGATCGGATGGATGAGCACGGTCGATGCCGTGGGCAAGGTGAACCTGGCGCCTTTCTCCTATTTCAACATCATGTCGAACGATCCGCCGGTGCTGGTCTTCTCCTGCAACACGCCGGAAGACCGGCCGGCCAAGGACACTCTCAAGAATGTGCGCGAGACCGGCGAGTTCGTGTTCAATCTCGTCAGCTACGACCTCGTCCACGAGATGAACCTGACCTCCTCGCCACTGCCGGCGGGCATGGACGAGTTCGACCATGCCGGGCTGGAGAAGGCCGCGAGCAGGTTCGTCAAGCCGCCGCGCGTGGCGCGCTCGCCGGTATCGCTTGAATGCAGGGTCATCGAAATGATGAAAATCGCCAACGACACCGGCGGCCCGGAGGTCAACGTCACCTTCGGGAAGGTCGTCGGCATGCATATCCATGCCGCCTATCTCGACGATCACGGTCATTTCCGAACGCATCTGGCGCAGCCAGTCACCCGCCTGGGAGGCGCCGAATACGCGATCTCGCAGCCGACTTTCGAGCTGAACCGCCAGTTCACCCGCGCCAACGAAAGCACCTATTGAGGTCCGAGAGACGCCCGAGGTTCACGACCATGGCATTCCGTCCACCATCCCTGTCCTGTTTCAACCGGAACGGCGAAAGCCCTTCCATCATACGCGGACAGAACTACACCGTTCACCGCTTCGGCGGGGGCGTTGGCGAGACGCATTCGATCTCGAGCACGGACGAGACGTTGTTCGTCTTTCCGGAAGGCGGAGGCGAACTCGCGACAGCGGCGGAAACGCGCCGGATCCCACCGTGCGCATTGGTCATCGCGCCGCCCGGCACGACCAATCTGCGCTTCGGAGGTTCCGAGCGGGCCTATGCGCTGACCACCGGAGCTGGCGAGATGGCACGGGGGCTTGCGATCAACGCCGCGACTTACCGCGAGCCGGACCCTCGCGTGAAACCGGTCGGCCGGCCGTTCGAGCCGGCCGCCTCTCATCGCGATCACCTGCGCGTCTATCCGGTCGACGACATTCCCTTTCCGGTCGGCAATCCGCGCCTGAAATTCCTCCAGACCGCGACAATGAGCGTGAACTGGGTCGAATATGACGGGCCCAGGGACAGGACCAGATTGTCACCCCACGCGCATGACGATTTCGAGCAGGGCTCGCTGGCCATTTCCGGCAGGTTCCTGCATCACATCCGCGCGCCATGGGTATCGGATGCCGATCAATGGCGGCCGGACGAGCATATTGAGGCGGCATCCGACAGCCTGCTCGTCATCCCGCCACAGCTTATCCATACGACCGAGGGCGTGGGCAGCGGACGGCATGTCCTGATCGACGTCTTCGCGCCGCCGCGCCGGGATTTCATCGCGAAGGGATGGGTCCACAACGCCGCCGACTACGCATGCCCCTGACCGTATCTGCCCGGCAGTCCTCCCCGAGCGGCGAGATCACCGATTGCCATGTCCATATATTTGAGGCCAGGAGCCTGTTCCCGATGCAGGTGGAGCCGGCCTACGAGCCGCCGGTCTCGCCCGTAAGCGCCTTGCTCGATATGGCCGGCGTGGCGGGGGTATCGCGCTTCGTCCTGGTCCAGCCGACGCCCTATGGCGACGATCTTTCGCTTTTGCAGGCGTCGCTGGCGGCGTTGGGTCCCCGCGCCAGGGGCATCGGCGTCGCCGGCCACTCGGCCGGAACGGCCGATCTGGCGCGCATGAACGAAGCCGGCATCGCCGGTCTCCGCTTTGTCGAAACGCGCCTCGCCGACGGGTCGCGGATGCCCGGAACGGTGCCGCTCGACGCGCTCTGCGACAGTCTCGCTCCGCGCCTTGGCGAGCTTGGCATGCATGCCGAGCTTTGGGCGCCCTTGCCGCAGACGTTGTCGCAATGGCCGCGGCTGGAGAAGGCCGGAATCCCGATCGTGCTCGACCATATGGCGGGCTTCAATCCGGCTGCCGGCAGGGGCCACGAGGATTTCCAGCGCCTTCTGGCGATCCTGCGCGAGGGCATGGTGTGGGTGAAGCTGGCGCTTTGCCGCCGCGCCGTCGGCGCGGATTATGACGTAATCCAGCCTTTTCACGATGCCATGATAGAGGCCAACAGCGATCGCCTGTTGTGGGCGAGCGACTTTCCCTTCGTGCGCTATCCGGGGACGCCGCCAACGGTCCCGGGGCTGCTGGAGCGGTTCTGCCATTGGGTGACGGACGAGGCGGTCGCGCACCGCATATTGGTGCGAAATCCGGCTCGACTTTATCGGTTCGGCACGGCAGCCGGCCCTTCCGGACATGCGGGTGGATGCTAGAGCATGTCGCTCGAAAGTGTGCAGCGGTTTCGGGATAACGACATGCTTGAAAACAAGGAGATAAAGGGCGTCGCGTGAATCCGTTTAAAGGCGACGCGCTTTAGAGTTTCGCTTCGATCTGCGC